>NZ_JBGLYH010000039.1:0-39781 GCF_041414475.1 Pseudodesulfovibrio karagichevae | reverse complement strand
AGCCAGCGAGTTGCCTCGCTGGCTCCATGAATACAATTATTACAGGAATCATTCGGCGTTACAGCATAAAACGCCTATCAGCCGATTGGGAGCCGCTGTGAACAACGTCTTGCAACTCCACACCTAGAACTTGGTGATGTTCGCATAGCTGACCGGGAAAATCCTCCACCAGTCCCGCCGCCGCTCGGATTTGACTTGCCCAGCCGGGTCCAGCGCATACCGGTCGAGGCCGCATTTCACATGGACCATCCAGTGGTCTTCCTCGCCGCTGCCAGCCCGTTCAACGCCCAGAAGGGATAAGGGGCTAAGAGAGCCATACCCTGCAAATACGGTCCGCCGGGACAGCCGATAGCCGAAGCTGGCCAGCATGGCGCGGATGTCGGCGTAGTCCGTGAAGAATGGTCCAGCCGGGTCAAAGCCCAGCTCATTGATGGCAAGAATCCTGATCTCCGCGTAGGTGCAGCCGACCACCATTGCCACACAGGCTAATCCGCATCCGGTGCCGTCCTCCTGGACGATGCGCTGAACGGCCACCGTCACCGCTGCACATCCGGGTTTCTGGCGCACCAGTGCGAGGACAGGCCATTTTTACACCGGCACGGCTGCTTGATGCCGACTGACTGGCAAAACACGCTCAGGGCGCAAATACGGCGCATTCTCACAGGTCCCCGGGAATCAGGACCAGCCGATACGCCACACCGGACTCGAAAACGACCTCGATTCCGTAAATCACCACAGGGCCGTCCACGTCGCTCAGGCACCATGTGAAATCAACGGGGTGGTCACGCAGCAACCCGGTTTTCTCGGCCAACGTCAGCTGGGGATCGAACAAGCTGACAATCAGGTCCTCCATGTCACGGATGTCCATCACGCCCTCCTCCGAATTTCTGGTATGGCGTAGGCCGGGACAACTTCCCACGGCCCCTCGCAATCCACCTCGACCCAACCGACGCTCAGCCCCTTGAGTTCGGCCAATGAGAAATACCCCCACTCGGCGTTCTGGTAATCCCGGTTCAGGATGGAATACCCGAAGCAGGTATCCTCCCCGTCGAACTCGGCCACGTACCAGTCGCAGCCGCCGATAAAGAAATGCAGGTAAATTAGCTTGTTTTGGACTGGAATGTCCTCGGTTTCATAGAGGCGAGGCACGGCATCAAGCCGAGCCCGCGAAGGTTCGTTCCACATGGGAGCCTCCTGTTCATAGGACGCAACAAAGCCCACGGCTACCGCAGCAGACGCGAGATCGATGATCGTCCGGGTTATGTGATGGGATGCCGAGCCGTGATTATGGCTTGGCGAAAAACGACAATATCATTATAGCATAAAAACATAAAAAGTCAATATCCACAGTATGTTAACGGCAACCGCGGAATCGCTATTCTTGTCAAGGAGGGCCTTCAACATGAGTAACTATCAGTAGTCATTGAATCTATACGCACCTTAACACGTTGATATTATAGGTTGATTTATCCTCTAGGGTGGTGCATATTAAAGTGCTATAATTGGGTGGAATGCGTTCTGGTGCTATTCGCCTATCTCTCTAAATGTACTCATAGGAATTATTTCGACGTGAATCACAACCAAGTACTCAGCCAAGAAGCAAAAAAAAGGCTCGGCTCCTTCTACACACCAGAAGGGTTGATAGCGGTGTTGACGGATTGGGCAATTCGATCTGAAACCGATATCGTATTAGAGCCTAGCTTTGGCGGCTGTGGCTTCATAGGTGAGTCCAAAACCCGTTTAGAAAAACTGGGGTGTAACCAGCCTGAAAAGCAAATCTATGGCTGTGATATCGACGTAAATGCTTTTTCATATCTCGATGACATACTGCCAGGCAGAAACGGCAATTTCCTTACAACGGACTTCTTAGCTACTAATGAGAAGTCATTTCGTGATAGACAATTTAACGTGGTACTCGGAAACCCTCCATATGTCTCACACCACAACACGACCTCGCGCCAAAAAGAGGTTGCTCGAAAAACCTGCAAAGACCTCGGATTGAATATTTCTAAACGGGCAAGCCTGTGGGCCTATTTCGTTGTACACAGCATCTATTTTTTAAAGTCTGGTGGTCGACTTGCATTTGTACTTCCTGGGAGTTTTTTACAAGCTGAATATGCGGCTGAAGTCAGGGCATTCATCCAGAAGCATTTTGACTTCATTACTGCTATAGTCCTGCATGATCGACTCTTTCTGTCAGAAGGCACAGAGGAAAACACAGTCATACTTCTAGCTGAAGGCTTCCGTAGAGAAGCAGACTGCCAAGCAGTGATTAATGTTGCAGAAGCAAAAAGTATTGAAAATCTCAAAAATCAGATTTGGGCTTTAAAGTGCAGAAAGCCAGTTGGTACTGTCTTCGATTCCAGCCTGAACATGTCGCTGATGAAGCCTCGAAGTAAAGAACTATTCGACCAATTGGCCAATATGGCGGAATGCCGAAGGGCTGGTGATCTGTTTTCGATTATTATTGGTATAGTGACAGGTGACAACAAGTTCTTTGTTGTGGACAGAGAACACGCTGAAAACCATCAACTTTACCCTCGGTATTCAAGGCCTCTACTTGCGAAGATAACAAACGCGCCTGGGCTATCTTTCACACAGGATGATTATTTAGCAACCCTGAACTCCAACAAACCCTGCCTGCTGATCGATACTGATAGCTTGGATAAAGGCATTGATCAGCCCATTAGAGATTACCTTGCTTCTTACTCTCGCAAAAAACGAAGGTCCGTTAAGACTTTTAAAAAACGAAGCAATTGGCATTCACCAGATGATCATCGAATCCCAGATGCATTTTTCACATACATGAAGCAAGAGTGTCCTCGAATCGTTTTGAATGAGCATGGGTTGAACTGCACCAATAGCATTCATCGTGTTTTCTTCAATGAAGACATACCCCATGAGAAACACCGCTTGGTCGCCTTGTCGCTCCTCACTTCGTTCTCACAGCTTTCTGCGGAGATTGAAGGAAAAGGGTACGGTTCAGGCGTCTTAAAGCTTGAGCCTAATGCTGCAAAGCGCATAAAGGTGCTCCTCCCGGAATTGTATGACAAGGATGGACTCGATAATGCTTGCGATAAGGCAGATCGTTTTCTCCGTGAGGGAAACACCACCAGAGCAATCGAAGTCGCTGATGCCTTCTTTCTAACTCCGCTTGAGAGACAGCATGGGGTCAATTACAAATCCTACTTCCAGGAAGAACTAGCCCTCGCACAAATTAGACGTCAGCATATCCGATCAAATCGAGGATGACCAATGGCTAAGACGAAAGATTTACAAATAGAACTCATGAATTTGCTCGGGAGAGAAGATGTCGATCTCGATGAGGTCTTAACACTGACAGCACAGCTTGCTGAATCAGATGAGAATCGTGTTAGATTTTCTGTTGATGCAAGCCATATTGACAGATTGGGTCGTGAGCTGGTTGCTAAACAGGAAACAGCTGTCGCAGAGTTAGTAAAAAACGGCTATGACGCTGACGCAAAACTTGTAGAGCTAACATTCATCGATGTTGATAGTCCTGGAGGAACACTAGAGATTTTTGACAACGGGAATGGAATGACGCGTAGCCAGCTAATTAATGGATTTATGCGTCTTTCCACTACTGATAAAGCAGATACCCCTTTTTCTCCGCTCTATAAACGAGCGAGAGCTGGGCGCAAAGGCATTGGCCGTTTTGCAGCTCAAAGATTGGGAACAAAGCTCACGATTATTACGCAAACAAAAGAATCTCCGAACGCACTCAAAATTTCTGTTGATTGGAATAAATACACTGCCCACAAAGAGCTGGCGACAATATCCCATATCATATCTGAACTCCCAAAAGACCGTCCACAAGGCACGCTACTTGTAATTGAAAACCTTCGTGATTCATGGAGTCGAACTCAGATTTCACGAGCCTACCGCTACACATCTGAGTTGTTGGAGCCTTACCCGTTATCAAAAGAAAAAACCGGGATAAAAAAAATAGACCCTGGCTTTAACACCGCATTTTACGTCCAACAAAATGGAGAGATTGAAACTGTTGCGGATGTAGAATCTGTCATCCTCAAACATGCGGTTGGAGTAGTTAACGGTCACATCGACGATGCAGGGAGGGCTTATTGGTCTTTTGACGGAAAAAAGGTCGGTTTAGAAATCAAGGACCAACCGATCGACATCAACACAAAGTATAAGCAGATTATCCCGGGCGGGATATCTTTCCAAGCGCATTATTTTATTGATGATTCAGATTACATACCAACAAGCTTTAAAACGGTTGTTCGTAACGCCCTTCAAGAAAATGGGGGCATCAGACTCTATAGGAATGGGTTTCGGGTTCTCCCCTTTGGGGAAAAATATGATGACTGGCTTCGCTTAGAGCACTCGTCAAGTCTCCGCTCAGTCTTAGGTCCACATAGGAATACAAACTTCATGGGTTATGTAAGCGTCAACGACCCGGAAGGAATCCATTTTCAGGAAACCGCCAGCCGAGAAGGGCTTGTCGAAAATGACGCTTTTTTTGCTCTTAGAGAATTTGTGTCGATGTCTCTCAAGGCCGCTGCGGTTGTTGTGGCTCATGAAAGAGACAGAAAGCCCCTGCCTCGACAAACTAAACGGTATAAATCTCCCGAAGAAGCTCTCGATGCGTTCATGGGTAAAGCAACTAAGCTCTCCATGAATATCCTTGATAAGCGGCCCGACGAACTCAAAAATGATGTTATAGAAATGCAGGTCGCAGCCAAAGAAGCCCAAAAGTTGATCGAAGAAATCCCAATGTTGCGAGTCTTAGCTGGACTAGGGCTAATGATCGGAGAATTTACGCACGAGATAAAGCTTGCCTTTGGGGCCGTTCGTAATGCTCTAGATTTAATGAGGAAGCACGTCTCAGAAGAAGGCCAGGACTCATTGGAAGATCTAGGTTCACTATTTATTTCTATACAATCTTTTGCAAGATACTTTGATCACGCAGTTGTTGATAATGCGCATCGTGGGCTAGTTCCAGTTGATTTAGTTGGAGTCGTTGGAGACTTTAAAGATATCGTTCGGCCAAGATTGGATGAACTCAAAATAGATATAAGCGTTATACAAAATGACTACGATCTCTTCACTAAGCCTATGCACAATTCTGAATGGACCTCAATTCTCTTCAATCTTTATAGCAACTCTCTTAAAGCGATTAAGAAAACTGATGTTAAAGGCAAAATATTGGTTGAGTTAGGCGAACAAGACGGTAAAATTTATCTTCAATTCTCTGATAATGGAATTGGAATACCAAAAGAGAACTGGGAGCAAGTTTTTGATGCATTTTATACCACAAGCCCACAACCCGGAACAACGGCCACATATTCTGAAGAGTTAACAGGCTCAGGGCTCGGCTTAAAAGTGGTGAAAGACATCATTCGTACGGCTAAGGGAACCATCGAAGTGATTGATCCCCCGGAAGGCTATACAACGTCTTTTCTAATAGAGGTTCCCAAAGCATTACCAGAGGAGATTCCTGATGATGCCTATTAAATATCTATGTATTGATGACGCCCAGACAGGCATCATCTCAAAATACACAGAAAAAGTGGTTGAGGCTTCAAATGGGAAGCTGGAGATAAAAGTTGTTAAGCCTAATGTGTTTAAGAGACTTCTACACACAATTCAAGATGAAAAAGCAAAAGGTTTAATTATTGACCTTCGACTTGATGAAATTGCCTTCGATGAAGAAGGCAACACTGTTGACTTTCGAGGGACGACACTTGCTCAAGAGCTACGAACTCGTATGGGAGAAGGAGGATTCCCCCCTGTACCAATCGTCATGTGGACTGTTGAAACAAACTTCACCACTTCATATAAGAATATTAAATCTGCACAAGACATTTTTGATCAGGTATACGAGAAAGATACGGCTGTAAGTGATCATCCAGAAAAAGTTGCTTTGGAGCTTCTTGAACTAAGCTGGGGGTATGGTCAAATTTGGAGAATTTTACGTGGAGACAGTAAAGCGCCAATTAATGAAATATTAGGCCTTGAAGAACACGAAGACTGGCTTGATCCTCGTATAGGGATCGAACTTGAAGAAGAGCCAAAGCTCCCTGATCACGAATTCGCAAACTATATGATTACTAACGTGGTTAAACCTCGTGGAGTGTTGATTGAAGAAGAGGTGCTAGCTGCACGCCTTGGCGTTTCAATGAATTCTAAGGATTGGGGCGCGTTGAAAGAGAAAATTTGTCACCTTCGATACGCAGGTGTCTTTTCAGATGCGTGGCCCCGATGGTGGGCTACCAAAGTTGAAGATTGGTGGTTTTCATTAGAAGCTTCTCAAAGATCGTTGCGAAGCCTAAAAGCAGAAGAAAGGGTAGAGCTTTTAAAAAAGTACCTCGAGTTGGAGAAGCTTGAAGCAAGTACCCCAATCAACGAATCATACAGCACGAAATTCTGGACCATATGCCAAGCGTATCACCGCCCATTGGACCCAGCTGATGGATACATGGTGAGTTCCAAGCAATCGCTCCCATGGCTTGAGCAGTTGTATGTCTCAACGGAGGCATTGTTGGATAGGACTGCTGCCAGGAACAACATTAAGCTACACCCGCTTGAGCGTGAGAAGTTTGCTGAAGTCAGAGCAGAAATGCAGAAGGCCAAATGACAATCATCTCTGTTAAAGAATACTGGCGTAAACAAGCAAACATCCTGCCGAAGCTGGCAACAATGCTTGATAAGGATTTTGCTGATATTTGCCCAGATACTGGACCATTGCGCGGTGCTGCTGATATGTGCCGCACAGGTTTAGGTAGAGAGCATTATTTTTACTCAATGACGGCTCTGAAGTTTTGCATCAAGTCGGAAGGACATATACCAAGCCATGCACCTGAAACTGTAGAGATATTCCTCTCTGTTACTGCTGGAAGTAATAAGAAAATTGATGACCATGACCCATTCAACAGGTTGGAGTTTGACGTTGTTTTAAAAGCCGTAAAGGGCAAAACCTTTCTCGGAGCTTGGCATTTAGATAGACATGTTGGTGAAGAGCCTACCAAAGATATTCACCCTCTCTACCATTTTCATTTCGGTGGGCGGCATTTAGGTGAGCTTGGGGATGATGTTGGTCGTATGCTAATCACTGAAGCCCCACGACTTCCTCACTACCCGATGGATGCCGTACTTGGAGTAGACTACGTGCTATCACATTACGCAGGTGAAACTTGGGCGAAGCTCAAAGACGACTCGACCTATTCAAACTTTCTGAAACCCTCACAAGACTTTTTGATGGCCAGTTACGCCCGATCCTTGAATACGTATTTCGGGACACAGCCCGATGAACGGATTAATGGGGGGGCATGTTATTTGTGGCCGAACTTACCACCTCACGAGCATCCTGACGTGTAAATCTACGTGTAAAATACAAGACCAAACCCGGATACAAACCGAAACACACCACCTCAAAACCAACGCCGGAAGCCACTTAACGCCGTGGTTGCCATCCAGAGCGACAGTTCTCTCACGCCGGCAACAGGGGTTCAAACCCCCTTGGGGACGCCACTGACAAAACAACGGGTTACAGCGGAAGCTGTGACCCGTTTTTTGTTTGCGTGCCGGATAGCGTGGAAGGTGCAATGCTTCACCTTGACCGCTCACACAAAATCTTCATGAGGCGCGGCCCAAGCTCCCGCCGGGCATGGAGCCCGCACGGCACCGGCTCTCCACGGGCGATCAACGGTTGTACTCCCCCGCCAGCAGGGCATTGTACATCTCTTGAAACCTTCCTGATTCTTTCATCTTTTCCAGACCGTTGTTGAATATATCCCGGAGCCGGGCGCCCCTTTCCGTTTTCCTCGTGAAACCGAGGGCACCGGTGTGATCGGCTATGGCCCGCTCGCTGCTCTTGACCATGTCGGCGATTCCCGGAGCAAAGCGTTCGCGAAGGATCGTGAAGCCGACGAGCTCATCGGCGAAAAAGATGTCGATCCTTTTTGCAATCAACATGGCGAAATTCGAGTAATCGCTGTTGGCGACGTCGTATGTCAGTACGCCATTGTCCGCCAGCCGCCAAAACTCGTCCGTGTAGGAAAAATCCCTGGTTATGCCGATACGGAACCCTTTGAAATCCGCAAAGGACTTCCACTCGGGTATCTTCGTCTCCTTCTTGCTGAAAACGACCAGCCGTTCATGGGTTATGGGATCGCTGAACAGGTAGTCCCGCCCCCGCCGTTCCGTTATATAGACATATGACACCGCATCGGCGGCGCCCTCCCGGGCAAGTTCAAAGGCTCGCGCCCAGGGATAATAGGCTATCTCGACCTCATAGCCGCTCTCCCTGAAGGCCTCGGAGATGACGTGATTGACGAAACCGCCGTGAGGCAGATCCTTGCCGGTGTACGGGGCGTATTCCCCGGAGGAAATCGATACCTTCCCGGCAAAAGCCGCACAGGGCATGAATACCGCCACAACAATCGACAGCAGAAGTATTCTCAACATGTCGCCCTTCCTTGACTTGCTTGATCCTCGATCCACACACCGCCAGCCATGCCCTACTCTGCTGGGGACCGGTGGAAATAGCGATTATTAATTCAGGCAAGCGGTACTATCGGAGGCGAAAGCGCCCGGCCGCCGCATGGGCCATGCGGAGAGGATCGGGCCGAAAACCGGGGAATGCGAACCGATCGCGATCGAATAACGGCCGCAGTTCCTTGGGACGACAAGACAACGGGTTACGGCCGACAGCCGCAGCCCGTTGTCGTTTTCACGGCCGCGCAGGCGGCGGGCCTAGACCTCGGCCTCGTAGGGCGGGGCCGGGGCGTACTGCAGGATCTTCCTGACCGTGCGGGCGTGGTCCGGGGTGTGGATCTCCCCCACCAGCCACAGGGCCATATCTATGCCTGCGGATATCCCCTGGGAAGTCACCACCTTGCCATCGCGAACATAGCGCATGTCGGGTAGTTCCCGGATCCCGGGGTCATTGGCCAGGGCCTCCATGAGCATCCAGTGGGTGGTTGCCTTGCGCCCTTTGAGCAAGCCTGCCTTTTGCAGTATGAGGCTGCCCGTACAGACCCCTGTCATCCAATCGACCTTGTCGTACTGATCCCGCACCCAGTCGATGGCCCTGTCGTTGCCCAGGGCGTGTTCATTGATCTCGGCCGCTCCGGGCAGAAGGAGCACGTCCAGTTTCGGGGCATCCTCGAAGCTGTAATCGGGTATCATCCGCAGGCCGCCGGCCCCGCGCAGAGGTTTCGTCTCCTGCGCGACGGTCACGACCCGGCCGCTTTCCAGCAACTGGTTCGAGAGGGCGAAAATCTGAAGAGGGCCGACGCAATCCAACTCCGCGACCTGCTCATAAATGAATATTCCGTATGCGAGACCTGTGGTCATGTTGTTCTCCTTTGATAAAATGGGCTCGATACTGAGCCGGACTGATGCCGAGCCTTCTCTGAAAGGCGCGGCGCAACCGCTCCTCGCGGCCGAAGCCCGATTCGCGTGCGATCCCTTCAAGTCCCTCGGCACCGGATTCGAGCAATTCGCGCGCGCGATCAATCCGCAATTGCTCAACAAACCGGCCGGGACTCATGCCTGTTTCCGACGGAAAAATTCGGGCGAAGGAACGTGGACTCATGTTCGCCTTTTCAGCCATCCGGTCCACGGTGAGTTTTTGCTCGATATTGGCTTCAATCCAGTCCACAAGCGGCTTGAAGCGCTTGCCCGCCCTGGCCTGCATGGCGAGTGTCGTGCTGAACTGACTCTGGTTGCCGGGACGTCTGCGGTAAAGCAGCAGCAGCCGCGCCACCTCGATGGCCAGGGCCGGGCCGTAATCGTCCTCCACAAGCGCAAGGGCCAGATCTATTCCCGCAGTCACTCCCGCGCTGGTGGCTATGTGCCCGTCCTGCACGTAAATGGCATCCGGATCCAGTCGGATGTCCGGGTAGAGTTCGGCCAGGCGATCGGCCACTTTCCAGTGGGTGGTGGCCCTTCGGCCGTCGAGGAATCCCGCCGCGGCCAGGAGAAAGGCCCCGCTGCAAACCGACACGAGCCGTTTCGCCTTTCGGGTCGCCATTTGTATGGCCAATACATTCCCGGGGTCCTCGGAAGCCGTTTCCGCGATCATGCCGCCCGGTACCAGCAGCGTATCCACTTCTCCCACCACGGGAGACGTCTCGGCATGAAGACGCAGGCCGGACGAAGTGGACACCGGGCCGGGCGTTCTGCCGGAAAACAACAGCTCGTACCCCTCCTCCCCGTTGCCGTCGCGGGAAAGCAATTCGTCGGCCGCGTGAAAGACGTCCACGGGACCGGTGACATCGAGCGCCACCATGCCGTGATAGAAAAAAAACTGCATGCGCTTTTTCATGGTGACAGGGTAGGGAGGAAAGCGGTTGGCGGCAATGACAAAAAATACGCATTCCCTGCCAAAATTGATCGGAGAGACAAACGCTGCGGCCGGGGATGGTCCGGCCCGGCCCGCGAAAGGGGAAATGGGGCAGCCCCCGGTGGTTGACAGCAGGCTGTTTTGCTGTAAGGAATCACCGCATGAAGAAAAAAAGCGTCCTTATCACCGGCGGTTCCGGCTTTCTCGGCTCGCACCTCTGCGAGCGGCTGCTCGATATGGGGCGCAACGTCCTCTGTGTGGACAACTACTTCACCGGGAAGAAGGGAAACATCCTTCATATGATGGACAATCCCTATTTCGAGGTCCTCCGCCACGACATCTGCTTCCCCCTGTATGTGGAGGTGGACGAGATATACAATCTGGCCTGCCCGGCCTCGCCCATCCACTACCAATACGATCCGGTGCAGACCACCAAGACCAGCGTGCACGGGGCCATCAACATGCTCGGCCTGGCCAAGCGCACCGGCGCCAAGATCTTCCAGGCCTCCACCAGCGAGGTCTACGGCAACCCCGCCGTCCATCCCCAGACCGAATGCTACTGGGGCCACGTCAATCCCATCGGCCCGCGCGCCTGCTACGACGAGGGCAAGCGTTGCGCCGAGACCCTGTTCTTCGACTACCGCCGCCAGCACGGACTGCGCATCAAGGTCGCCCGCCTCTTCAATACCTACGGCCCCCGCATGGCCCTGGACGACGGCCGGGTCGTCTCCAACTTCGTGGTCCAGGCCCTGCGCGGCGAGGACATCACGGTCTACGGCAAGGGGGACCAGACCCGCAGCTTCTGCTATGTGGACGACCTGATTGAGGCCTTCGTCCGGTTCATGGAACAGACGCCGGACGAATTCACCGGCCCCATGAACCTGGGCAACCCCAGTGAATTCACCATCCTGGAACTGGCCGAAACGGTCCTCGACCTGGTGAACTCCAAGTCCAGGATCGTGTTTCACGACCTGCCCGTGGACGATCCGACCCAGCGTAAACCGGACATCTCCCTGGCCAAGAAGACCCTGGACTGGGAGCCGAAGGTGCCCCTGCGCGAAGGGTTGATCAAGACGATCGCCTATTTCGAGGACTTTCTGAAAAACGACTGACATCCCGGGCCCGTTCGCCCCGGCGGACCGCAAGCAGCGGCCCGGCCGGCGCGAGAAACCGCACGTTCACAGCATGAAGCGCCGGTCTTATGACCGGCGCTTCATACTGTGACGCCCTTTGACGCCCTTTGACGCCCCTTGCGCCCCGGAGTCAGGCCCGGCCCGCAAAAGGCCGCCTCCGGCTCAGGAGCCGCCTTTCGCAGGCAGAGGGAACGCGCGGTGCAGTTTCCGGCCGAAGACGGATTCGGCCGCCGGGGATTCGATGCCGCCATCCGAAGACGGCAGGATGTAGCGGTACTTCTCCACCCGGACGAGCGGGACGTTGATGAACTGAGCGTACCGGCTGATGTCGTCGAGGAACAATGCGCCCATGCGCTCCTGGTCGCGGCTCATGTCGAGGCGTATGGAGTCGTCTCCCCGAGGCTTCTTCCTGGCCGGGTTCGTGAAGGTTTTAATAAGCACCTTCTCAATGAAATTGGGCTCCCACGGCTCGTTGACCAGGACGATGGGCCTGTCCGCAGCGAGCACCGGCTTGAGCAGCGCGTAGTCGCGGGACATCTGGACCAGGGAGTTGGTGGGCGGAATCCGTTTGATGGAAAACCCGGCGAAACTGATGAACAGGACGGCGATGAGCGCGATGCCCGTCCGCCTGTGGCGATCCTTCAGCTTGAACAGGAAGTAAAGGAGCAGCAGCAGGCCGTAGGGGGCCATCTGGGGGTAGTACCGCGCGCCGTAGGGCAGGGCCAGCTTGAGGGGCGAAACCCCGGAGATCATGTACAGGACCAGGAACATGCACCCCAGGTACAGCGCGCCGAGGCCGCGTACGCGCATGTCCCTGTCGCGCAGGGCCGCAACGGATGCGGCCAGGGTCAGCACGGCTATGGGCAAAAGCCCCTTGAGCTTTTTCAGCTCGACGAATTGCAGCAGGTAGTCCCTGAGGGAGATGGGGAGGTCAGGATGGCCGCCCCGGGTGGCGCCGAGCAGGCCGAGCCGCCCAAGAGGATTGCCGGAATCCCACCAGAACCAGCCCCACTCCGCGAAGCACAGCCCCGCGGCCACGGCGGTGAACAGGACCACGGCCTTGAAGTCGCGGGTGGGCAGCCAGATGAGCAGGACGATGCCGGGATAGGTATAGAGCTCGGTCACGCGCGCCCCCCAGCCCAGGAAAAAGCAGACGCCCGCCAGGACCAGGAGCCAGGAGGACCGCCTGTCGATCCAGACCATGACCAGCCAGACCATGATCGCGGTGAAGCCGAGTTCGAACACGCCGGGAAATATCTGGCTGCCCGTGACCACCATCAGCGGCAGCAGCGTGGTCAGCAGGGAGGCGGCGATGCCGAGCTTGAGCGAGTGGATCTTCTCGCCGATGAGGCAGATGCAGACCGAGGCCACGGAGGCCAGGGTGAAGGGCAGCACGTAGACCAGCAGGGGATGCGGACCGAAAAGCTTGATCAGCCCGGCCAGGGGCAGGATGACGGCCCAGCGCATGGAGTGGTTGTACCAGTGGGAGATACCCAATCCGGCGGCCAGGCGGCGCGCCTCCACCCACTTGCTGGCGTTGTCCCCGTCCATCAGGTATTCCGCCGTCACGAACCGGACCAGGAGGCTGAACAGGAAGAGCAGCGCCAGCACCTGGGCGGGGTGCCTCTCGGCCCAGTCGAAGACTCTGTCGAGGCGGGAAGGCATCGGCTATCTCCTGAAGAAGTTGCTCATCACCGTCAGGCCGCCTTTGACCAGCGCCCGGACGTCGTGGACATTCCTGACCTCGAAGAGTTTTTTGAAGATGTAGCCGGGACGGAGGTACATCTTGTTGTACGCCTCGCGATGGATGGCCATGAGCTCTTCCGAGGTCATGCCCGCGGGCACGTACACCGGGTATTTGGGCATGTTGTATTCGAGCAGCAGGTCCTTCATGTAGAAGTCCGGATCGAACTGGCCGAACTTGTGGGCGCGCTTGTAGTCCTGGGTGCCTGGCAGGGGCACGAACAGGGTGAACGAGGCCACGTCCAGGTCGAGGCTCTTGGCGAATTCGATGGTCTTGCGCATCTCCTCCGGGGTCTCGTCCAGGTGGCCGAGCATGAGATAGCCGCGCGTCTTGATGCCCACCTCGTTGGTGATCCGGACCGCCTCGCGGATCTGGTCCAGGGTGACGCCCTTGTTCATCTGGTCGAGAATGCGCTGGGAGCCGGACTCGATGCCGTAGGCGATGAAGGTGCAGCCCGCCTTCTTGAGCAGCTCCAGGATCTCCCGGTCCACGTTGTCCACCCTGGATTCGATGGACCAGGTCAGGTCGAGATTCAGCTCGATGAGCTTGTTGCAGACCTTGACCACCATCTCCCGGTTGGCCGCGAAATTGTCGTCGAAGATGGCCACGTCCTTGGCCCCGTACTCGCGCACCAGAAGCAGGAACTCCTCGATGATCCGCTCCGGGGAGTTGTAGCGCACCTGCTTGCCGAAGAGCTTGTGCACGCAGAAGCTGCACACGCCGGGACAGCCGCGCGAGGCGAGCAGCATGTGGGACGGCTGGCGCGTGGTCCGGGCCACGGTGGCGTTGTACAGGTGCATGGGCAACAGGTCGCGCGCGGGCAGAGGCAGGCTGTCCAGGTCCTCGATCAGCGGGCGCTTCGGGGTGCGCAGGAGTTCGCCGTCGCGCAGCAGGCAAAGGCCCTTGATCTCGGCGAGCCGTTCTTCCGGCAGGCCGCTCTCCAGCGCCTGGACCAGCTCCAGCGTGGTCACCTCCCCTTCGCCCACGACCACGAAATCGGCCCCGTTTTCCAGGAACTCGGCGGGCATGGTGGTGGCGTGCACGCCGCCCGCCATGATCGGCTTGTCGAGTTGCGAACGGAGCATGCGGATCAGTTCGTGGGCCCGCTTGGCGTGGGCGGTCATGGCGCTGACGCCGACGATGTCGAAGTCCCGCGCCCGGTCCACGATCTCCTGCAGCGGAGTATGCTCGGCCACGCCGTCGATGATGGCCACGCCGTGGCCGTTCTCGCGCAGCACGGCGGCGATGGACGCCAGGCCGAGGGGCGGCAGGAAGCTGGCCGTCGTCTTGGTGACGATGCCGTCGTTTTCATTGGACAGAATGGAGGGGAGGACCAGGAGTACGTTTGCCATGAGCTGTTATCCGCTTGGGGTGGTCGTTCGTAAAGGAGGCGCGGCGGACATCGTCGGCCGCGCACCGAGGGGCCGCAGAAGTTTTCCTTAAGCCGCCGGATGGAAAAAATCCAGCCCGGCGGCAGGCCGCGCAGGGGAGCTCCGCCGGATTACGGGGCAGAAACGAGGCCCGCCGGGACGATGGAGCTCCTCCCCGCCGGTCCGGGAGCCCGGCCGCGCGAGGGACGCCCCGCGAAGCGGCCCGGCCCCGCCGCTACTTGAATTTCCTGTACGCCGCCAGGCACATGCGCAGCATGATCATGGCGTTCTTCAGTCGGCCCGTCATCTTGGTCTCGCCGTTGACGCGCTCCATGTAGCGCACGGGCAGGTCCTGGTGCTTGAGGCCTAACCGGGCCGCGCCGAAGATCAGCTCGTAGTCGCCCCAGCGGTCGTTGATGCCCCAACTGCCGAGCAGGTCCTTGAGCCGCAGCCAGTCCTTGCGCCAGAGGACCTTGGTGCCGCACAGGGTGTCGGTGACGGACTGGCTCAGGATATAGGAAAAGAGCATGCTGAACGCCTTGTTGCCGAAGATGTTGGCCAGCCGCATGGCGTCGTCGCGCATGGGGTAGACCGACCGGGTGCCGTTGATGAACTCGCCCTTGCCCAGGGCCATGGCGTTGTAGAACTTGGGCAGGTCCTCGGGCGGCACGGTCAGGTCGCCGTCCAGGATCATGATGATGTCCTGGGTGGCGGCGTTGAAGCCGGTCCAGACGTTCTCGGCCTTGCAGATGCCCGGCCCGTTGACCAGCTTGATGTCCTTGTCCGGGTGCTCCTGCTGCATCCGCCGGATCACGTCCGGGGTGCCGTCCGTGGACTTGTCGTCGCAGAAGATCAGCTCGGTGTGGCGGCCCATGGCCGGGGTGCGCAGCACGGCGGCCTCGATGTTGTCCGCCTCGTCCTTGCACGGCACGATCACGGACACGCCGAAGTCGCCCCTGTCCACCGCCGGAACCGGGCGGGCGACCATGATGTTCATCAGGCACAGGTGGTTGATGACCGGCAGGCCCGCCACGTAGTTGTTGACCAGCTCGGACAGGACCGGGACCTTGTAGGGCGCGAGGATCTTGCGGGTGTGGGCGGTCGGCTCGAACCCGGCCAGGGTGACGAGCTGTTCGATGTGCGCCTTGGAGAGCCAGTTCTGCGGCGTGGACGGGCGCTTCATGCCCCGCCGTTCCGCGAACCGGAGGAGCGGCTTCCAGATGAAGTTGTACCAGGAGATGATCAGCCGGGTCCCGGGATGGCAGGCGCCCTGGAGCCTCTCCAGGGCGGCCTGGACGTCGAACATGTTGTTCACCGCATCCAGGATGAGGATGTAGTCGAACTGTTCGGTGGCCTCGAAATCCTCCGGGGCGCAAGTGTGGAAGGTGAATTCCGGGTGCGCCTTACGTGCCTCTTCGACCAGTTTCGGCGCCGTCTCGATGCCCACGCCGTAGGACGGTTCCGTCCAGGCGAGGTATTGGCCCGCGTCGGCGTTGACCGCGAGCACGCGCTTGCCGGGCTCGACGTAGAACCGGACCATGTCGCGCAGTTTCCGGTAGAGATACCCCTTGGCCCCGGAGAGGTCGCTGATGCGCTCCTCGGCCCGGGCGTCGTAGACGTCGATGTATTCCTGCCGGTGCTCTTTACGGCACCGTTCGTACAGATCGAAGATGGTGGACATGATTACCCCTGCTCTGCGCCCCGGGCGCGCCATCCGTCGATGATCTCCCGGATGATCGCCTCGATGTCGTAGGTGTATTCCCAGTCCGGGTAGTGGGCCTTGAACTTGCGGACGTCGCTGATGTACCAGATGTGGTCGCCGATCCGGTTGTCGTCCATGTAGGTGTAGTTCATCTTCTTGCCGGTGAACTCCTCGCACATGGACATGGCCTCCAGCATGGAGCAGTTGGAGTGCCTGCTGCCGCCCACGTTGTAGACCTCGCCGGGGTGCGGATTCTGGTGGAAGTGCCAGAGCATGTTGACCAGGTCCGAGGAGTGGATGTTGTCGCGGACCTGCTTGCCCTTGTAGCCGAAGACCGAGTAGTGGCGGCCGGTCAGGCAGCAGCGCACCAGGTAGGAGAGGAACCCGTGCAGCTCGGTGCCGGAGTGTCCGCCGCCGGTCAGGCAGCCGCCCCGGAACACGCCCGTGTTCATGCCGAAGTAGCGACCGTATTCCTGGACCAGCAGGTCGGCCGCAGCCTTGGACACGCCGAACAGGGAGTGCGTGCAGCCGTCGATGCTCATGGTTTCGTCGATGCCGTGTTCGGCGAACGGGTGGGACGGGTCCAGCTCCCAGCGGGTCTCCTGCTCGACCAGGGGCAGGTAGTTGGGCGTGTCGCCGTAGACCTTGTTGGTGGAGGTGAACAGGAACGCGGCCTCGGGGCAGTGCTTGCGGGTGGCCTCCAGCAAGACCAGGGTACCCGTGGCGTTCACGGAGAAATCAGTGATCGGCTCGCGCGCCGCCCAGTCGTGGGAGGGCTGGGCCGCGGTGTGGATCACGGCGCTGATGTCGGTGGAATATTTTGCGAAAAGCTCGTCAACGGCCTTCTCGTCGCGGATGTCGATCGCGGCATGGGAGTATCGGGGAAGGTCGTGTTCCAGCTTGAGCTGGCTCCAGTGGGTGGACGCCTCCTCGCCGAAGAAATACGAGCGCATGTTGTTGTCCACGCCGACCACGTCGAATCCCTTGGCGGCGTAGAAACGGACCGTCTCCGAGCCGATGAGGCCGCACGAGCCGGTTACGATGATGACTGCCATGTATGTTGCTCCTTGAATCCGTCAGTTGCCGAAAGATTGCCGTCCCGAATCAATGTTCGAGGGGTTCGGGCCGCCGCGCAGGGCCTTGAGAGGCCGGGGGGAAAACGCGCCGGAACGCCCCGGATCGGGATGCGGTCAACCGTCGTCTGCTTTCGGAATAGTTGTGAAAAATAGTTTTCCCGGGAGTTGTATATAAAAAAAATTGATTCACCCCAAATTGCCGTTTCTGTCAAGGCAAAAGCCGTTTCCGGATCGTCCGGCAATGGCGGGAATGCGGCCGAAAAACCCCGGTCGGTCTCAGGGTTCGGGCTCCGTTCCGCGCACGTGGAGCAGCTCCCGCGAATGCCCGGCCGTGGCCAGGACGGCGAGCCCCATGAGGGTGGGCGGGATGAAGTTGTAGGCCCGGACGGTCAGGGCGATGGCCAGGGCGTCGGTCTTGGGCAGGCCGCCCAGGGCGAGGACGGCGACCATGGCCCCTTCGGTCATGCCGATGCCCCCGGGCAGGCCGGGCACGGTCAGCCCCAGATAGACCGCACCGTATACGCCCAGCAGCTGGGCCACGCTGAGGTCCATGCCCATCAGCCAGATGGGGATGAGCCCCAGGTAGAAGAAATTGCAGACCCACAGGACCAGCGTGGAGCCCAGCGGCTTGACCAGCACCCGGCCCTGCATGGCCTGGCGGACGGCGGCGGTCCCCAGGCGCACGAAGCGGCGCACCGGCTCACTGGGGATGCGCGCCAGGTGAAGCCCCTCCGGCGGAATGCGGCGGGCCGCGACGGCCAGCACCGCCCAGCCCGCGACCACGGCCAGGATCAGCGGCAGCGCGTACGTTCCCAGGCCGAAGGCCAGGGCCACGGCCAGCCCGGTCAGGGCCAGGATGTTCACGTCCAGAAACCGTTCCAGAAAGATGATGCCCATGGACTGGGAGAAGCCCAGGGGGGACTTGCGCTTGAAATAGGCGGCCTTGGCGAACTCGCCCAGCTTGGTCGGCAGGACGTTGTTGAGGGCCAGGGCGAGGAGGGTCCCCAACACCCCGAGGGCGACCGTCAGCCGCCCTTCCGAAAGCTGGCTCAGGCGCAGCCCCATGAACGCGTAGATGGGCAAGGTCGAGGCCAGAACACCCAGCGCCCTGAGCGGCGAATAGTGCGAAAAGGTGTCCGCCAGCACCGGCCAGTCCACGTCCGTGCAGAGATAATACAGGCAGACGGCCAGAATGGCCAACTGCACGAGGATGAAGAGGATGCGTATTTTCATGGTCTTTTCCGGCGGTCCCGATGAATTCCCGTACTTATGCCCTTCGGCGCTGTTTGGCAAATGCGCGGCGGGGTCCCCTGTCCGGCGTCCGGCCCGGTCAGTGCAGGGAGCTGATCATCCGCCGCAGCCGCCGGTGAGCGAACCAGAAGAAGAACCCGCCGATCCCGGCCATGCCCAGGAAGTCCGGCCAGATGACCGAGGGGCCCGCGCCCCGGAAGAGGATGGCCTGGGCCAGGGAGACGTAGTGGGTGGTCGGGGCCAGGGACATGACCCACTGGATGGTCTGGGGCATGCTCTCGCGCGGGGTGGTTCCGCCGGACAGGATCTCCAGGGGCAGGAGGACCAGGATGGCCAGCAGGCCGAACTGGGGCATGGTCCGGGCCAGGGTGGCCATGTAGATGCCGACGGAGGCCGCGGCGAACAGATAGAGCAGGGTGCAGCAGCCGAACAGCAGGGTCGAGCCGTTCAGGGTCACGCCGAGCACGCCCTGGACCATGACGTGGAGCGAGACGGACGAGGCCGCCAGGACCACCAGCCCCATGGACCAGACCTTGGAGATCATGATCTCCAGCGGGGTCACGGGCATGACCAGGAGGTGCTCGATGGTTCCGTGCTCGTTCTCGCGGATGAGCGCCGCCCCGGTCAGCAGGATGCCGAGCAGGGTGATGTTGTTGACGATGGAGTTGATGGCCGCGAACCAGAACTGGCTGACGTTCGGATTGAAGAAGACCCGGATGTTCAGCTTGACGGGCACGGCCGCCGAGGACTGGTAGCGCTGCGCCCAGGCCCGGATTTCCCCGTCCACGATGTTCTCCAGGTAGACCGTTCCGGTCTGGGCCTGGGACAGCCGCGTGGCGTCCACGTTGAGCTGGAGGTCCGGGGCGCGCCCGGCGACGACGTCCCGCTGGAAGTCGGGCGGGATGTCCAGGACGAAGGTGTACCGCCCGGAGTCCATGCCCTTGTCCATCTCGGCCAGGCCGATGAGCTCGGGCGGCATGAACTGCGGCGGGTGCAGGGCCGCGATGATCCGGCCGGACAGCTGGGAACGGTCCTCGTCCACCACGGCCACGGAGGCCCGGTTCAGGGACTCGGGCTTGGCCTTGGCGTCGGAGTAGACCGTGCCCGTGAACATGAACAGGATCAGGAAGAGCATGGCCCTGTCGTGGAGCAGGCTACGGAATTCCTTGACCCCCAGCGTGTAGATGTTGGACAGGCTGCCGAACAGCGCACCGCGCATCCTAGGCCCCCTGTTTCCTGAGGATGAGCACGCTCAGGATCGTGGTCACGGGGATGGCGGCCAGCAGCGGCCAGAAGAATCCGGCCAGTTCGGCCTGGCCCAGCCCCTTGGAAAAGGCCCCTTCGCTGATGAGCAGGTAGTAGGTGGTCGGGTACAGGGACCCGACCAGGCGGCCCGCCCCCTCCAGGGTGGAGACCGGGTCGAGGAGCCCGGAAAACTGGATGGCCGGGAGCAGGGTGAAGATGGCCGTGCCCGCGATGGCCGCCACCTGGCTCGACGTCAGGGTCGAGGCGAGCAGCCCCAGGCCGGTGGTGGCCACCACGTAGACCAGCGCGCCCAGGATCAGGGTGGGCAGGCTGCCGGTGAACGGCACCCGGAACAGGGTCACGGCCAGGATGAACATGAACGCGAAATTGATCAACGAGAGCACGATGTAGGGCAGCTGCTTGCCCACCAGGAACTCGAACTTGGTCACCGGCGTGGTGTACACGTTGAGGATGGAGCCCATCTCCTTTTCACGGACCACGCCGAGCGCGGTGAGCATGGACGGGATGAACACCAGGAGCAGGGGGATGACCTTGGGGACCATGGCGATGATGCTCTTGACCTCCGGGTTGTAGCGGTAGCGCACCTGCATGCCGTAGAGGGAGGCCGCGCCGCCGGACCGGGCCGCCAGCCGGGACAGGTACTGGTTGTGCACGCCCTGGACATAGCCCCGGGCGATCTCGGCCCGGCTCGGCATGGCCCCGTCGATCCAGGCCCCGACCTCGGGAACGTCGCCCCGGTCCAGGTCGCGGCCGAAGTCCGGCGGGATCTGGACGACCGCGGACAGCTCGCCCGCGATCATGCGCCGGTCCATCTCCGCCGGGCCCGACACCGGGGCCTTGGGCGAAAAGTAGCGCGACCCCTCGTATTCCAGAATATAGCTCTGGCTGGCCGTGGTCTGGTCCTGGTCCAGGGCGGCGAAGGACAGGTCCTCCACGTCCAGGTTGATGCCGTAGCCCATGACCAGCATGAGGATGAGCGTGCCGAACAGGGCCATGCCCAGCCGGATGGGGTCGCGCTTGAGCTCCATGGACTCGCGGATGGAGAAGCTGAGCAGCCGGGGCAGGCTGAACCGGGGGTGGGCCACGCCCTTTTTCCCCGGCTCTTGGACCGTGAAGGTCCCCTCCCCTTCACCGGCCTCGGCCGTCTCGCCCGCGGCCTCCTGCAGGTAGGCGATGAAGGCCTCTTCCAAGGTCCCGGCCCGGCGCTTCTCGCGCAGGGCCTCGGGGGTGTCCGTGTCCAAAATCCTGCCCGCGTGCATCAGGGCCACCCGGTCGCAGCGCGAGGCCTCGTTCATGAAGTGGGTGGTGATGAAGATGGTCACCCCGTCCCGGCGCGACAGATCGATGATCAGCTCCCAGAACCCGTCGCGGGCCACGGGGTCCACGCCCGAGGTGGGCTCGTCCAGGATGAGCACGTCGGGCCGGTGGAGCACGGCCACGGCCAGTTGCAGCCGCTGCCGGATACCCAGGGGCAGGTCGTCGGGCAGGTCGTCCGCGTAGCGCGACAGGCCGAAGCGCTCCTCGAGTTCGCCGACGCGCCGGACGGCCTCGTCCGGGGGCAGGTGGAAGAGCCGGGCGTGCAGCTCCAGGTTGCGGCGCACGGACAGCTCGCCGTACAGGGAGAATGCCTGGGACATGTAGCCCACGCGCCGCCGGGTGGCCATGTTCCGGGCGTCCAGCTTGCGGCCCAGGAGCCGGGCCTCGCCCCGGGTCGGTTCGAGCAGGCCGGTGAGCATCTTCATGGTCGTGGACTTGCCGCAGCCGTTGGAGCCGATGAAGCCGAATATCTCGCCCCGGTCCACGGACAGGTTGACGTCGTCCACGGCGGTGAAGTTCCCGAAGCGCATGGTCAGGCCGGAGGCCTCGATGACCGTCTCGCCCTTGTCCAGCGGCGGTATCCGCAGTTCGTGGTGGCCGCGCTTGCGCTCCTCGGGCAGCAGGGCCAGGAACGCCCCCTCAAGGCCCTCGGCCCCGGTGCGCTTGAGCAGCTCCGCCGGGGTCCCCTCGGCCAGCTTCCGGCCGTCGTCCACGGCCACCAGCCAGTCGAACCGCTCGGCCTCCTCCATGTAGGCCGTGGCGACGAGCACGCTCATGGACGGCCGCCCGGCCCGGATGCGTTCGATGAGCTCCCAGAACTGCCGCCGGGAGAGCGGGTCCACGCCGGTGGTCGGCTCGTCCAGGATGAGCAGGTCCGGGTCGTGGACCAGGGCGCAGCACAGGCTGAGCTTCTGTTTCATGCCGCCGGAGAGCTTGCGCGCGGGCCGGTCCGCGAAATCGCTCATGCCCGTGCTGCGCAGCAGGTCTCGGATGCGCCGGTCGCGCTCGGTCCGGGACTGGCCGAACAGGCGGCCGAAAAAATCGATGTTCTCCCGCACGGACAGGGTCGGGTAGAGGTTCCTGCCCAACCCCTGGGGCATGTAGGCGATGCGCGGGAACAGGGCCTCGCGGTGGCGCTTGGCGCGCATGTCGCCGCCGAGCACCAAAATCTCGCCCGCCTGGATCCTGCGCGCTCCGGCCATGAGCCCGAGCCAGGTGGACTTGCCCACCCCGTCCGGGCCGATGAAGCCGACCATCTTCCCGGCGGGCAGCTCCAGGGAGACGTTGTCGGCGGCCAGGGTACCGCCGTAGCGATGGGTCACGGAGTTCAGCCGGACGACGGGATCCGGGCGGTCCGCGACGCTCGGCGCGGGACTCACTTCCTCTCCTCCGGGAGCTTCACGGCCAGCCGGTCGGGCCATTGGGCGTCGTGGTCGATGCGCACCCAGGCCACGCCGGGCAGGCCGGTCTTGACGTACCGGGCGTAGCGCCGGAGCAGGTCCGGGTCGATGCGGGCCTTGATCCGGAACATGAGCTTCTGGCGCTCGTCACGGGTCTCCACGGACTTGGGCGTGAACTGGGCCACGCTGGCCACGTAGGAAATCCGGGCCGGGATGATGTATTGGGGCGCGGCGTCCAGGACGATGCGCGCCTCGCCGCCCATGGCCGTTCGGCCCGCCTGGACCTCGGGCAGGAAGAAAGTCATGTACACGTCGCCCAGGTCCACCAGGCTGACCACCTTGCCCCCGGACGCGACCACCTCGCCGGATTCGACCACGCGGTACTGGACCCGGCCCGCCTTGGGCGCGCGCAGGATGCCGTCCTTGAGGACCTGTTCCAACCGGTCGACCACGGCCTGGGCCGCGTTGATGTTCGCCTCGGCCTGGGCCACCAGGGCCTTGGACGCCTCGGCCGCCGCCTCGGCCGCCCTGACCTGGGCCTGGGCCGCGCGCCAGGCCGCCTGGGCCGTGCGCAGGTCGCCCCGGCTGTTGTCAGCGTCCTGCTGGGAGACCACCCCGCTCCGGACCAGGGCCTGGATGCGCTTGTCGCTCTTGCGCGCCACGTCGAGGACGCTCTGCTGCCGGGCCAGGTCGGCCTGGGCCGAGGCCACCTCGGCCTGACGCTGAAAAACCTGGGCCTTGGCCGTCTCCAGGGCGCTCCCGGCCTTGGCCAGGTCGGCCCTGGCCCCGGCCACCTGGGCCTGTTCGGTCCGCATGTCCATGCGGGCCACCACGTCGCCCGCCTGGACGTAGTCGCCCTCGTTCACCAGGACCTCGGCCACCTTGCCGCCCCATTTGGCGGCCACATCGATCTCCGTGGCCTCGATGCGGCCGTTGCCCTCGGCGAACCCGGCTTCGGTGACGTCGCGGTTGAGCCAGTACCAGACCCCGGCCCCGCCGCCCAGGACGATCAGAATGAGCATGCCCGTCAGCAACGGGCCGAACTTGCGCTTCATGGGACCACCTCGCAGGTGTCGCATTGGACGCCCGCCTGTTCACGGCGTCCGTCAATATGGGTGATATAGTCTTCGAAAATCTTCCAGTTGGTCCCGGCCTGGACGGCCATGTCCACGCGACACAGCCCCCGCCCGGCCAGGATGGCGAGGGAGGAGAACAGCCCGAGAAAGGCGGTGAACAGCCCCTCGGGCGTCTCGTCGGCCCGGATGCGCCCGTCGGCCTGGCCCCGGCGGACGACCCCGGCCACCTCGGCCGCGAACGCATCGAGGTGGCGGCTCAGCAGCTCGCCCAGGGAGGGCTCCTCCAGCCAGAGCAGGTCGGAATAGAAGAGCACCGGCACGGCCGGATGCCGCTCGAACAGGCGCACGTGGGAAAAAAAGAGCTCGCGCAGTAGGGGCACCGGTTCGGCGACCTCGCGGAAGGCCCGCTCGCGGCTCTCGGTGTACGAGTCGAGGATGTGGTCCAGCACGGCGGCCAGGATCTCGGTCTTGCCCGCGTAGTGCCGGTACAGGGCCGGGGGCGTGACCCCCACCTGCCGGGCGATGTTCTTGACCGTCAGGGCCGAGATGCCTTCGGAAACCACCAGCTTCAGGGCCGCTTCCGCTATCTGTCCCCTGCGGACGCCATTGTCGAAACGCTTCCTCATATTGTCAGTTAACGTCCATTCACTAAGGAAAGTCAAGATGAGATGGAACGGTCCGGCGGGGCGGAGAAAAACACCCGTCCCGCCGGGGGAACCGAGCCGAACGGCGGACTCGCCTTGACGCGGGCCCCCCTTTGTTTCAGGCTTCAAGATGAGGCCGACCCGAAAAAACACACGGAGCGCGATCCCCATGGAAACCCTATTGAACAAACAGTGGCATCACCTCGAAGGCAGGGAGGCGGCCCGCCTCCTGGGCACGGACCCGGCCCGGGGCCTTGACGCGTTCGAGGTGGAGCGGCGACTCAAGCGATTCGGCGAAAACAGCATCTCCGGCAAGAAGGGGACCTCGGCGCTGATGCGGTTCCTGTCCCAGTTCCACCAGCCCCTGGTCTATATCCTCATCGCGGCCGGGGCGGTCACCGCCTTCCTCGGCGAATGGATAGACGCGGGGGTCATATTCGGCGTGGTCCTGGTCAACGCGGTGGTCGGGCATTTCCAGGAGTCCAAGGCGGTCAGGGCCCTGGACTCCCTGTCCGCCAACCTGAGCGCCGATGCCCGGGTCCTGCGCGCCGGGAAGGCGGTCCGCATCCCGGCCCGGGAGGTGGTCCCCGGCGACGTGGTCCTGCTGCGCTCCGGGGACAAGGTCCCGGCGGACCTGCGCCTGCTCTCGGAAAAGGAACTGCGCATCGACGAATCCATGCTCACGGGCGAATCCCTGCCTGTGGACAAGGACGGCGCCCCCCTGCCCCCGGACACGGTCCTGGCCGAGCGCCTGGGCATGGCCTACGCGGGCACCCTGGTCTCCTCGGGCCAGGGCGCGGGCGTGGCCGTGGCCACGGGCGACCACACCGAGATCGGGCGCATCTCCGGGCTCATCGACGCCGCCGACGAACTCCAGACCCCGCTGACCCGCAAGATAGCCCGGTTCAGCCGCGTGCTCCTCATTGCCATCCTGGGGCTGGCCGCCGTCTCCTTCGTCCTGGGCGTGCTGCGCGACAAGCCCGCGACCGAGATGTTCATGGCAGCCGTGGCCCTGGCCGTGGGGGCCATCCCCGAGGGGCTGCCCGCCGCCGTGACCATCATCCTGGCCCTTGGCGTGTCGCGCATGGCCGGGCGCAAGGCGATCATCCGCAAGCTCCCGGCCGTGGAGACCCTGGGCGGGACCACGGTCATCTGCTCGGACAAGACCGGGACCCTGACCGAGAACCAGATGACCGTGCAGGAGATATACTGCGGAGGACGGGCCTACGCGGTCTCGGGCCAGGGCTACGCCCCGGAGGGGGAGGTGGTTCCGGCGGACGGCGGGGACGGCCCCGGCGAGGCCCTGGCCGAATGCCTGCGGGCCGGGCTGCTGTGCAACGACGCGGCCATCGCCGCCCGCGACGGCCGTCACCGGGTCGAGGGCGACCCCACCGAAGGCGCGCTGCTGGTCTCGGCAGGAAAGTACGGCCTGGACAGGGACCGGGAACGCGACGCATTTCCGAGAGTGGACGAACTGCCCTTCGAGTCCGAATGGCAGTACATGGCCACCCTGCACGACGCGCCGGGCGGCGAGGGCCGCGTGGTCTACCTCAAGGGCGCGGTGGAGAGGGTCCTGGACTGCTGCGGGGAGGCCCTGTCGCCCTCGGGCGCGGTCGGGGCTCTGGACGCCGAGGCCGTGATCCGGGCCCAGCGCGCCATGGCCGAACAGGGGCTGCGCGTCCTGGCCTTCGCCCGCAAGTCGCTGCCCGGCGACGGGCGGCTGGAGCGCTCGGACTCGTGCATGGGCATGGTCTTCCTCGGGCTCCAGGGCATGATCGACCCGCCGCGCAAGGAGGCCGGGGCGGCCATCGCCGCCTGCCTGCACGCCGGGATCAAGGTCAAGATGATCACCGGCGACCACGCCCTGACCGCCCAGGCCATCGGGCTGCGGCTCGGCCTGGGCGGCGCGGATTGCGACGGCGCGGACGGCGGCCTGGGCTGCCCGGTCATGACCGGCCGCGAGATAGCCGAACTGGACGACGCGGAGCTGATCGAGCGGGCGCCCGGCATCCCGGTCTTCGCCCGGGTCTCGCCCGAGCAGAAGCTCCGCCTGGTCACGGCCCTGCAGAAGAACGGCGAGATCTGCGCCATGACCGGCGACGGGGTCAACGACGCCCCGGCCCTGAAGCAGGCGGACATCGGCGTGGCCATGGGGGTGTCCGGCACCGAGGTGGCCAGGGAGGCTGCGGACATGGTCCTGACCGACGACAACTTCGCGACGATCGAGGCCGCCGTGGAGGAGGGGCGCGGCGTGTTCGCCAACCTGGTCAAGTTCATCGCCTGGACCCTGCCCACCAACGCGGGCGAGGGGCTGGTCATCCTGGCGGCCGTCCTGTTCGGCGCGGCCCTGCCCATCCTGCCGGTGCAGATTTTGTGGATCAACATGACCACCGCGGGCTGCCTGGGCATGACCCTCGCCTTCGAGCCCATGGAGCCGGGGATCATGGACCGCCCGCCCCGCCGCCCGGACCGCCCCCTTCTGGGCCGGTCCATCCTGCGCCGCATGGCCGTGGTCAGCCTGCTCCTGCTGGTCTGCGCCTTCGGCATGTTTCAGTGGGAACTGGCGGGCGGGGCGTCCATGGAGGCGGCCCGGACCGTGGCGGTCAACGTCTTCGTGACCATCGAGGCCTTCTACCTGCTCAACGCCCGGTCCTTCACCCGCTCGCCCCTGGCCCTGGGCCTGGGCACCAACAAATGGGTCCTGGGCGGGGTCGGTGTGATGCTGCTCCTCCAGCTTTTCTACACTTACGTCCCGGTCATGCACCGGCTGTTCGCCAGCGCCCCCCTCGGCCCCTGGCAATGGGCCCGGGTCGTCGGCTGCGGTCTGGCCGCCTACGCCGTCGTGGAATTCGACAAGAAGTACGCGTCCCCGGACATCTGACCGGACCGCCCTTCCCCGGCCCGCCGCCGGGAAAACCGTACCGAAACGGTCCACTATATCTATACGAACCATTTATAACCTAAATATAATAGTCCGCGTTTACCTTGATCCTGTATGCAATGGGGCATATGGTGGAAAACCGCCCGCAACGGCTTCCCCGGGCCTCCCCGGCTCAACAACCACGCACCTTGGAGGGCATATGTTCAAGAATCTCAATCTTGGCCTGAAGCTCGGACTCGGCTTCGGGTGCCTGATACTCATTGCCGCCGCCCTGGGCGGCCTGGCCATTTACGACATGCTGGCCGTGGGGGAGGATTCGCGTCAACTTGCCGAGGAATATGTCCCGGAGGTGGCTATCGCCAGCGACCTGGAACGGGCCGTCCTGCTGACCATGTACGCCTTCAGGGGCTATTCCCTGACCGAGTCCGAAGCCTATTGGACCGAAGGGCGCAAGCAGCTTGAAGAGACCGGGGGAATCCTGCGCAAGGCCACGGCCCATGCCGAGAAATATCCCCGTCTGGGCAAACTGAAGCAGGACGCGGAGAAGGCCGGGCAGGGCATCGCCGGCTATGACGGCCTGGTGGGCGAGACCCGCAAGCTGATCACGGCCATGGACGGGAACAGGCAGGTCATGGACGAGTGCGCGGCCATCTGCATGAAGAACTGCCGGGACTTCCTGGACTCGCAGGACCAGGCCCTGGAGCGGGAGATCGCCTCCGACGCGACCATGGATCAGCTCACCGAGCGGCACAGCAAGATCTCCATGGTCCAACAGATCATCGACCTGTGCAACGGCATCCGCATCGGGAACTTCAAGGCCCAGGCCGCCAGGGACCCCGAAGGCATGAAGAGCGCCCTGGAAAGCTTCCCGGTCATACGCGCCAAGTACGAGGCCCTCAAGGTCATCACCCGGAAGCCCGAGAACATCCGCCAACTGGAAGCGACCATGACGTCCGTCGAGAAATACGCCGCCGCCATGCGGAGTTTCACCGATAATTTCGAAGCGCTGAACAAATTGAGCGAACGCCGCAACGCGGCCGGTCAGGCCGTGCTCGACGCGGCCAGAAACTCGGCCACGGCGGGCGTGCAGGCCACCCAGGACCGGGCCGACACCGCCGTTGCCGCCATGGGCGCCGCGTCCACGATCATGGCCATCGGGCTGGGCATCGCCTTCCTCATCGGGGTCATCCTGGCCTGGGCGCTGACGCGCATGATCACCCGGCCTATCCTCCAGGGCGTGGACTTCGCCAAGCGCATGAGCCAGGGCGATTTCACCAGCACCCTGGCCATCGACCAGCAGGACGAGATCGGCGTCCTGGCCCAGGCCCTGAACAACATGGTCTCCCGGCTCCAGGCCGTGGTCGCCGACGTGGATTCGGCCACCCACAACGTGGCCGGGGGCAGCGCCGAGCTGTCCGCCTCGTCCCAGTCCCTGTCCCAGGGGGCCACGGAGCAGGCCGCGTCCATCGAGGAGGTCTCCTCCTCCATGGAGCAGATGGCCTCGAACATCAGCCAGAACGCCGAGAACGCCCGCGAAACCGAGGCCCTGGCCTCCAAGGCCGCCACGGACGCCCGCGAGACCGGCGGGGCCGTGGGCCAGACCGTGGAGGCCATGAAGGAAATCGCGGAAAAGATCTCGATCATCGAGGAGATCGCCCGGCAGACCAACCTGCTGGCCCTGAACGCCGCCATCGAGGCCGCCCGCGCCGGCGAGCACGGCAAGGGCTTCGCCGTGGTCGCCGCCGAGGTCCGCAAGCTGGCCGAACGGTCGGGCACGGCCGCGGCCGAGATCAGCGAACTCTCATCAACCAGCGTGGAGGTGGCAGAAAAGGCGGGCAGGATGCTCGGCCAACTGGTCCCGGACATCGAGCGGACCGCCTCCCTGGTCCAGGAGATCACTGCGGCCAGCAACGAGCAGAACGCGGGCGCGACCCAGATCAACCAGGCCATCAACCAGCTCGACACGGTCATTCAGCAGAACGCCTCGGCCTCGGAGGAAATGGCCTCCACCAGCGAGGAGCTGGCCGGTCAGAGCCAGCAGCTCCAGGAGACCATGTCCTTCTTCAAGGTGGGCAACACCGCCCGCAAACCGCGCACCAGCGTCCAGGTGCGCAAGGCCCCGGCGGCCGCCCTTCCGCCGTCCCGGCCGACCCGCGCGCCCGGCGGGCTCGAGGGAGGCCTGGACCTGGACATGGACGACGACGGCGCGAGCGACTTCGAACGCTTCTAGCCCGACCCGGCAACCCCGGAAAAAAGGCCGTCCCTCCTCGAAGGAGGGGCGGCCCTTGTCGTCGGTCCGGCGCCCGCGCCTATTTGTGGATCACGTCGGCTTCCTCGAGGAGCGCCGGAGGAACCACGACGCCCATCTTCTCGGCCGCCGCCGGGTAGATATGGAAGGAGAGCTTCTTCTGGAACTCCACCGGGGTGTCGCCGGGCTTGGCACCCTTCAGGATGCGAATGGCCATGGCCCCGGTCTGGCGGCCGTGCAGGTAGTAGTCGAAGCCCAGCGCGGCGATGGCCCCGCGCGTCACGGAGTCCGTGTCGGCTACAAAGACCGGCGTCTTGCTCCGCCGCCCCACCTTGACGACCACCTCCATGGCCGAGACCACGGTGTTGTCGGTGGGGATGTAGATAGCGTCCACGTTGCCCACCAGGCTGGACGCGGCCTGCTGCACGTCGGCGGAGCTGGTCACGGTCACGGGGACGATCTCGATGCCGCGCGCCTTGGCGGCGACGGTGATCCGCTTCAGGTTGGACACGGAGTTCATCTCGCCCGCGTTGTACAGGAAGCCGAGCCGCTTCATGTCCGGCAGGAACTTGAGGAGCATCTCCACGTGCTTGTCCATGGGCATCTGGTTGGACACGCCGGTCACGTCGCCGCCCGGATGCTCGTAGTTGCTCACCAGCCCGGCCAGCAGCGGATCGGTGATGGCCGTGAAGAGCATGGGCGTGCCCTTGAGGCTGGCGGTCTTGTCATACTGCTTGATCAGGGCCTGGGCGTTGGGGGTGGCGATGGCCACGATCATGTCCGGCTTGTCGGCCGCCACCTGGGTGGAGATCTGGTAGGCCATGCTCATGTTGCCCTGGGAGTTGTAGATCTTGTATTCGGCGTCGATGCCGCCGTCCTTGAGCTCGTCCTGGAACCCCTTGAGAACGGCGTCCAGGGCCGGATGCTCGACGAACTGGCTGACGTCGATGAGGACTTTGCCCGCGTGGGCGAGGCCGGCCGTGCCCAGAACGAGCAACACGGCGACAATGCAGAGACAACGTTTCATGAAACCCCCCTCAAAAGGAACAGATGCCGGGACAATCCCGTAATACACGCTAACGTGTCGATTTTTCTATAGCAACATTAAAGGACTTGCAAGTTGGGGACGAAGGGTGCAACATCCGGCACCTGCCACCCTTACCCATATTCCGGATTTTGTAAAATGACCCGACCCACCGTGACCCTTTTCATCCAGTGCCTGGTGGATTCCCTGTCCCCCGAGACCGGGGACGCCATGGTCCGCGTGCTGGAACGGCTCGGCGTGCGCATGCACTACCCCTCTGACCAGACCTGCTGCGGCCAGCCCGCCTTCAATTCCGGGTACCGCAGGGAAGCGGCCAAGGCCGCCCGCCGGTTCCTCGACATTTTTGAAAACAGCGACGCCATCGTCTGCCCGTCCGGCTCCTGCGTGCACATGGTCCGCCACCACTACCTCGACCTCTTCCGCGACGAGCCCGCCCAGCTGGCCCGGGCGCGCACGGTCGCGGACAAGACCTTCGAGTTCACCGAATACCTGGTGGACGTCCTGGGCGTGACCGACCCCGGCGTGCAGCTCGGCTGCCGCTTCGACGGGGCCGTGACCTACCACGACTCCTGCCACCTGTCGCGCGGGCTCGGCATCCGCAGGCAACCCCGCCTGCTCCTGGAGAACACCCCCGGCCTGACCCTCATCGAGATGGACGAGTCCGACCGCTGCTGCGGCTTCGGCGGGACCTTCTCGGTCAAATACCCCGAAATCTCCACGGCCATGGTCGACGACAAGGTCAAGACCATCCTGGATACCGGGGCCGAGGCCGTGGTCGGCTGCGACGTCAGCTGCCTGATGAACATCCGGGGCCGCCTCTCCCGCCTGGGCTCCAACGTCCGCGCCCTGCACATCGCCGAGATCCTGGCCGGGGAGGGCAAATAGCATGAACCAACCGAGCGACAAGACCTATTCCGAGCTGGCCCGCGACGCCATCGGCAACGAGGAGCTGCACGCGGCCATCCGCATGATCCAGGACCGCATCGGCAAGTCGGCCCAGGCCCTGTGGCGCGACGAGATCACCCCGGAACACCGCCGCCTGGCCAAGGAAGCGCGCCTGCGCACCCTGAACAATCTCGACGAGGTACTGGCCGCCCTGGCCGAAAAGATCCGCGCCCGGGGTGGGCACGTCCATTTCGCGGCCACGGCCGAGGACGCCCGCCACTACTGCCTGGAAGTGGCCCGCAAGCACGACGTCAAGCGCGTGGTCAAGGGCAAGTCCATGACCTCGGCCGAGATCGGCGTGGACCCCCTGTTCGAGAGCGAAGGCATCGAGGTGGTCGAGACCGACCTCGGCGAATACATCATCCAGCTGGCCGGGGATACGCCCTCGCACATCATCGCCCCGTGCATCCACATGAACAAGCGCCAGATCGGCAGGCTGTTCCAGGAAAAGCTCGGCATCCCCTACTCCGAGGACCCGCCCACCCTGACCAGGGCCGCCCGCAAGGCCCTGCGCGAAAAGCTTTTGACCGCCGACATGGGCCTGAGCGGCTGCAACATCGCCTGCGCCGAGACCGGGCACGTCTGCCTGGTGTCCAACGAGGGCAACATCCGCATGTCCACGACCATGCCCAAGGTGCACATCGCCCTCATGGGCATGGAACGGGTCACCGCCACCCTGGCCGAGCACGACATGCTCCTGCGCCTGCTGACGCGCGGCGCGGCGGCCCAGAAGGTCTCCACCTACGTCTCCTTCCTGGGCGGCCCCCGCCAGCCCGGCGAGACCGACGGGCCCGAGGAATTCCACCTAGTCATCATCGACAACGGGCGCATGAAGATGCTCGCCGACCCCCGGTTCCGCGAGGTCCTGTCCTGCATCCGCTGCGGCGGCTGCCTGAACATCTGCCCGGTCTACGGACGCATCGGCGGCCACGCCTACAACGGCCCCTACCCCGGCCCCATCGGCGCGGTGGTCATGCCCCTGTTCCAGGGCGTCAACCAACACGCCGACCTCTGCCGGGGCGAGTCCCTGTGCGGCGCGTGCAAGGACATCTGCCCGGTCAACAACGACCTGCCGCGCATGCTCTCGGAACTGCGGCACATGCTCGCCTACGGCGACGAGACCTGGGAGGTCGAACCCCAGGACAGGACCGAGGCGCGGGCCTTCAAGGCCTGGGGCGCGGCCATGTCCTGCCGCACCATCTACAACCTGCTGGTCAAGGCCGGACGCATCGCCCAGGCCCCGTTCGTCAAGAACGGCGCGCTCTCCAAGGGCGTCGGCCCGCTGGCCAAATGGACCGCCACCCGCGACTTCCCGCCCATCGCCAGGAAGACCTTCGCCGAACGATGGAAGACCGACCACGCCAAGCGCATCAACGAGACCGACCATGACTAACGAAGAATACTTCCTCAAGCGCATCCGCAAGGCCCTGGGCCGGAAGAACGCCCCGGACGCGGCCACCCTCTTCTCCAGCCGCCCCCAGGACGAACTGGAAGGGTTGCTCTCGCGCGCCGACCGCAGCCGCGACGAACGGCTCGAACTCCTCGCCCTGCTCCAGCAGGCCGCCACGCCCCTGAACCTCAACGTCCACGTGGCCGAGAACGCCGCTGACGCCGGACGCCGCATCGCGGATCTGGCCTGCGTCTCGGAAACCGAATGGGGCGGCGACAAGCACGTCCTCATCCACGACGACCCCCTACTCCACGGCCTCGACCTGCCCGCGCTCCTGGCCGACGACCCCATCGCCGTGGACGTCGCCCGCTTCAACCCCGGCGAAGACGAGTTCGTGGGCAAACAGCGCCTCCGCGATATCGCCGAAAAGGCCTACATCGGCGTGACCGGCGCGGACTGGTGCGCCGCCGACTGCGCCGCCATCGCCCTGCTCTCCGGCCCCGGCCACGGACGCGCCGTGTCCCTGGTCCCGTCCATCCACATCGCCGTCCTGCCCCTGGACCGCCTCGTGGCCGACCTGCCCGAAGGCTACGCCCTGCTCGAGGCGCACGGCCGACTCCCCGCCTCCTTCACCTTTGTCTCCGGCCCGTCCAAGACCGCCGACATCGAAGCCCAGCTCGTCCACGGCGCGCACGGGCCCAGAGAGATGCACCTGTTCGTCATTACGGGGTAGAGAGGGGCCTCCGGCGGCCCTCCCCGGGGGGGAGCTCCTTGGGAGAGACCAGGGCGCTGCCCTATCGCTGCTGTCGACGGCTCTAAGACCGAGCAAGCTCGGCCTAAGACCCGACGCGGCCCCGCCAGCGGCGTTGGCTACCGTCCCTAAGGGTTCGCGCCCTGCCAAGCTACTCCCACCCGCACGCGTAACAGCCCGTCACCCCGCTTCCGCACGCCCCTGCCGCAGGCACACAAAAAGTTTGGGAGGGTCCAGGGAACCTTTTCCCAAAAGGTTCCCTGGCGGGGTCCGGGGCAGCGCCCCGGCCGCCGGAGGCCTTTTCGGAGGCATCGACAAAAACCAATCCTTGTGTTGAGCGGGCCTCCGTGATGGGCTATCGTGGGCAAAAGCAACCAATGGAGGTCGCATGTTTCGAATCGAGACGGACAGCCTGGGCGAGGTCCGGGTACCGGAAGAGGCGTTGTGGGGCGCGCAGACGCAACGGGCGTTGACGCTGTTCACCATAGACGGCGAGCTGATGCCCAGGGAGATGATCCGGGCGTACGCGATCCTGAAGAAGGGATGCGCCCTGGCCAACGCCGAGGCCGGGAAGCTGGACAAGGAGCGGCGCGACCTGATCGTGGTGGTCTGCGATGAGATCCTGGACAGGCGGCACGCGGACATGTTCCCGCTGCCGGTGTGGATCTCGGGCAGCGGCACGCAGTTCAACATGAACGTGAACGAAGTCATCGCCAACCGCTGCTCGCAGCTGGCGGGCAGGCCCGTCGGCTCCAAGAAGCCGGTCCACCCCAACGACCACGTCAACATGAGTCAGTCAACTAACGATAACTTTCCGACAGTCATGTATATGGCTGTAGCAACTACAATTATTGAACGCTTACTGCCTTCGCTGGCCGCCATGCGGGAGGAGCTTTCGCGCAAGGCCGAGGCCTGGGACGGGATCGTCAAGATCGGGCGCACGCACATGCAGGACGCCACGCCCCTGACCCTGGGCCAGGAGTTTTCCGGGTACGCCGCGATGCTGGAGGACGGCGAGGGCCGGGTCCGGGCGGCGCTCGAGGCCGCGTTCGAACTGACCCTGGGCGGCACGGCGGTGGGCACCGGGGTGAACAGCTGGCCGGGGTTCGCGGAGGCGGCCATCGGGCATATCGCGGCATTGAGCGGGTTGCCGTTCGTTCCGGCCCGGAACCGGTTCGCGGCGCAGGGCAGCCACGACGCGCTGGTGCACGTGTCGTCGGCGCTCAAGACCCTGGCCAATTCCCTGAACAAGATCGCGTCGGACATCCGGCTGCTGTCGTGCGGGCCGCGCGCCGGACTGGGCGAGCTGATCATCCCGGCCAACGAACCGGGTTCGTCGATCATGCCGGGCAAGGTCAACCCGACCCAGTGCGAGGCCCTGACCATGGTCTCGCTCCAGACCATTGCCAACGACCTGGCCGTGACCCTGGGCGGCACGGGCGGGGTGCTGGAGATGAACGTGTACAAGCCGCTGATCGTGCGCAACGTGCTCCACTCGGCGCGTTTGCTCGGCGACGGCATGCACAGCTTCACGGAGCATCTGCTCAAGGGGCTCGAACCCGACCGGGAGCGCATCGCGGCCCACGTGGCCCATTCGCTCATGCTGGTCACGGCCCTGGCCCCGGTGATCGGCTACGACAAGTCGGCCAAGATCGCCCTGCACGCCCACAAGACCGGGCAGAGCCTGCGCGAGGCGGCCCTGGAGCTCGGCTTCGTCACGGCCGAGGAGTTCGACCGGGTGGTCGTGCCCGAGGAGATGATCCGCCCCAAGGGCTAGACGAACAGGGCGTACATGGTCGCCCCGACCATGACCGCCACAAGCACGCAGTTGACCCCGGTGAGCACGGCCCCGGACTTGAGGGTGCGCAGGATGGCCGTCCCGGCCAGCCCCCAGGCCGAGTGGAAGGACACCTGGAAGACCATGAAGGTCAGGACGAAGACGACGACCTGCTGCACCAGCGGCACGGCCGGGTCGGCCAGTTGCGTGAACCCGACCAGGGCCATGGCCCAGCTCTTGGGGTTGAGCGGATGCAGGATGACCCCCTCCCAGAAGGTGAACCGCCGGTTCACCGTGTGGCTGCCCAGCCGCATGGTCAGCAGTTTCCACCCGAGATACAGGATGTAACACGTTCCGCAAACCTTCATGATCATCGAGAGGTTGGGAGAGGTCTGGATGATCTTGCCCAGGCCGAGGGAGACCATGGTGTCCAGGCTGACCGCGCCCACGGTCGCCCCGATCAGGAAGGGGATGGCGGACTTGAAGCCCGTGGTCTGACCGATGCCCATCATGGTCAGGTTGCCCGCGCCGGGCGTGCCGGTCATGACGATGACGAAGAGGACGAAGGCGGCGTATGTTTCCATGTTCATGGCGGTAACTCCCCGGACCGCAGTGCTTTCGGGCGGCCCTGCTGCGATTTTTCGTCCTTAGAGGGGTACGGTTGACTTTGTGTGGAGTCAATGGATATATTGTCTGCATGACAATATACGCACCCGCACTGGCCCGGGGCGAAGGCCCCCTGTACGTGGAATTGGCGGACGCCATCGAACGGGACATCACGGCCGGGACGCTCGCGCCCGGCGAGCGGCTGCCTACGCACCGCGACCTGGCCGACGCGCTGCGGCTGAACGTGTCCACAGTGACTCGCGGCTACCGCGAGGCCGAGAAGCGCGGGCTGGTGTCCGCCACGGTCGGACGCGGCACCTTCGTCACCTCGGACGCGGTGACCAACTCGGCCATGGTCTCCTTCGAGCCGTGCGCGCCCGGCATGCTCGAGCTTGGACTCATCGAGCCGCTCGACCACCTAGACCCGGAAATCTCCGAGGGGTTCCGGCGCATCGCCCGGCGCAAGGACCCGTCCGCGCTGCTGCGCTATTCCGACCCGCGAGGCCAGGCCGAGCACCGGAGGGCGGGCGCGCTCTGGGCCGAACGGTTCGGCGTCCCGGCCAAGGCCGAGGACGTCATCGTCTGCGCCGGGTCCCAACACGCCCTGACCTGCGCCCTTAGCGGGCTGCTGCGGCCCGGCGACCGCGTGGCCGTGGACGCCCTGACCTATCCCGGCCTCAAGACCCTGGCCGCCATGCTCGGCCTGCGACTGGTGTCCATTGCCATGGACGAGCAGGGCATGGTCCCGGCCAGCCTGGACGCGGCCTGCCGCCGCGACGAAATCAAGGCCCTGTACCTCATGCCCGGCGTGCACAACCCCACCACCGTGACCCTGCCCGACGCCTGGCGCAACGACATCGCCCGCCTAGCCGACAGGCACGACCTCATCCTCATCGAGGACGACGCCTACGACCTGACCGACCCCGCCCGCATCGCCCCGGTGGGCAACCGCGTGCCGCACCGCTCCGTGTATATCGCAGGCATGTCCAAATCCCTGGCCGCAGGCCTGCGCGTGGCCTTCACCGTCGCCCCGCAATCCATGCTCAAGCCCCTGGCCCAGGCCGTGCTCAACACCATCTGGATGGCCCCGCCCCTGAATGTGGAACTGACCGCCATGTGGATCACCGACGGCACCGCCGACCGCGTGGTGGCCGCCAAACAGGCCGAAGCCGCCCGCCGCTACATGCTTGCCTGCGATATCCTCGACGGCCTGCGCTTCCACGGCAAATCCACCGGTTTTTTCCTCTGGCTCGAACTGCCCGAACCCTGGACCGGCCACGCCCTGGAGCAGGCCGCCGCCAAACAGGGCGTCAACGTCTTCGGCGCCGAAAAATTCGTGGTCGGCCAAAGCCCCGCCCCCCGCGCCGCCCGCGTCTCGCTCACCGGCACCGAGTCCCTGGACCAGCTGAAGCAGGGGCTGGTGACGCTGCGTGAGATATTGCGGGGACGACCTTAGGGAGAGGGGGGGATGCCTCCGGCGGCCCCTTCGGGGGGACCAGGGCGCTGCCCTGGACCCGGCAGGGAGCAAAGCCCCCTGCACCCCCATGTTCGCTTCGCTCAGGTGCGTGCGGCAAGGAAGGCTGGCAAGGAACGCCTTCCGCCGTGCCGGTTGGCGATTTCGGGCAGAAAAAACGGAACGGACGGCGTGCTTCTTCGCAAAAGGAGCAAGCCGTTTTTTCTGCCCGAAATCGCGGGTTTTTCTTTTATGAAAAGAGATTCCCCCAAAAAGCCTCTTCGCCGCCGTTCGAAAACGCCGCAAAACCAAAATCGCGCGTCCGCGACACCCCGCCAGCGGCGTTGGCTACCGTCCCGAAGTGTTCGCGCCGGACGGCCCTCCGAGGCCCGTGGACGCCCGGCGCGAACACTTCGCGCAACAATCCGCCACCTCGCGCCCACACGCCCCTGCCGAAGGCACACAAAAAGTTTTGGAGGGTCCAGGGAACCTTTTTCAAAAGGTTCCCTGGCCGTCGGAGACGCCCGCCCGGCGAGGGCCCGCCGGAGGCGACCAAAAAAAGGGCCCACAACCATCGGTTGTGGGCCCCTTTATCGTCAGAAGTCGGTGTTATTCCAGGGTCTTGATGAAGGAGTCGGCTTCGGCGATGGATTTGTCCATTTCCTTGATGAGGGAGTCCACGTTGGAGCGGATGGAGGTGAGTTCGCCCTGGAGCGAGGCGATGGCTTTGGCGTTGAGGTTATGCTTGAGGTAGAGGACTTGGTCGTGGAAGGCGTTAAGCACGGGGTGCATTTTCTTTTCGGCGTTGCGCATGGCCTTGATCAGGCCGTTGTATTTCTTTTTGGTGGCGGCCAGTTTCTGTTCGCTGGACCGGCGCAGTTTGGCGTTGGAGTACTGTTTGATTTCGCCGCTCCATTCGTCGAACAGAGCGTTGGCCACGTCTTCTACGGAGTCGATGCGCGCCTTGACGTCGTCCGCCTGGTCCTTGCAGTCCTCGTATTCGTCATTGAGCTTTTCGTAGACTGCCTGGAGCTTGCCGCCGTCGAAGTCGACCACGGACTTGAACTGGTCCAGGGCGGTGGCGAACTGTTCCTTGGCGTCCTTCTGGGATTCCCGGGCCTTCTCGACCCGGTCGGACAGGATCTCGCGCTTGTCGTAGCCCATGGACTCCATGGCGGAATAGTATGTCTTGGAGCAGCCGTAGGCGAAGAAGAGGGTGAGGAGGGACAGAGCCAGGGCGAACCGTTTCATGCGTAACTCCTTGAAGGCGGCGGATGTTTTTCCGGTAAATACAACAAAGGGTCGGGATGGGCAAACTCAGGGGCGCTGGGCGAGCAGGGAGCGCGCGCCGTGGACCAGGGCGTCGGTGAAGGAGGCCAGGCGGGCGGATTCGAGGTTCCAGCACTGCCAGTGCAGGCGCACGGTGAAGACGTGGCCGGGCAGGAGATCGACGAGTTCGCCGCGTTCCAGGTAGGGCGCGGCCTGCTGGTCCGGGAGCATGCCCGACACCCGGCCCGTGGCGATGGCCGGGGCGAACTTTTCGGACGAGGGCAGATAGAAGGGCGACCGCAGGTTGGGCCGCTGGCCCAGGGCCTCGGCCAGCAGGACCTCGTGCATGACGTCCTTGCGATTGAAGACGAGGATGGGAGCCATTTCAACGGCATTCAACACCGCGCCGTTACTGTACCATTTCATTTTGTATGACGGAGTGGCATACAGGCGATAGTCCATGTCGCCGAGGTACTCCACGCGGCAGCCCTGGACCGGTTCGGGGCGGTCCGCGACGCAGCCGAGGACATCCCCGGCCTTGAGGAGCTTGAGGGTCTCGGCCTGGTCGTCCACGGACAGGTCCAGGAGCACGGGTTCGGCGTCGAGGTAGGCGTTGACGGCCGGGAAGAACCAGGTGGCCAAGGAGTCGGCGTTGACGCCCACGGTCATGGTGTCGAACCCGGCGTCGGTCCGGCCGAGCCCGGCGCCCAGGTCCTCTTCAAGGCGCCGTACCTGGCGGTAATGTTTGAGCATGGCCTGCCCGGCAGCGGTGGGCCGGGGCGGCGAGGAACGCACCAGGAGCACGCACCCGGCCTGCTCCTCCAGCAGCTTGACACGCTGGGACACGGCCCCCTGGGTCAGGTGCAGGACCCGCGCCCCTTTCTCGAATCCGCCCTCCCCGACCACGGCGGCAAACGCTTCGATCAACTTGTAATCCAACATGCCCACTCATTAGCATCCCTAATGGACACTGAAAACAATTAGTTTTACACCCACACCTCGCGCCCATACAACATCAATCAACAACAACCAAAACAACCGTTCCCTCTTACCGCGAAGTGGCACCAAAAAGTTTAGGAAAAGGAGGGGATGGGGGTCCGGGGGAAG
>NZ_JBGLYH010000038.1:0-41407 GCF_041414475.1 Pseudodesulfovibrio karagichevae | reverse complement strand
GGATGGGGGTCCGGGGGAAGGGGAGAAGGAAACCCTTTTCTCAAAGGGTTTCCTTCTCCCCTTCCCCCGGCCGCCGGAGGCACCAAAAAAACAATCCCCGGCGCGATTCCGCGCCGGGGATTGTTGGATGTCAACGAACGTACGGAATCTAGGGGGTTTGGAGGCCCCAGTTATTCCAGATCCGGTTTCGCCAGTCGGCGAAGGACGCGGCGAAGGTGTCGAGGGGCAGTTCGATCTTTTCGTCGGTCTTGCGGTCCTTGGCTTCGATGATGCCGTTCTTGAGTCCCTTGCCGCCGAGCACGAGCTGCATGGGGTAGCCGATCAGGTCGGCCTCGGCGAACTTGACGCCGGGCCGCTCGTTGCGGTCGTCGAAGGCCACGTCCACGCCGAGCTTTTGCAGTTCGGCGTAGAGTTCTTCGGCCTTGTCGGCCACATCCTGGTCCTTGCCGCCGAGCGAGATCAGGCAGACCTCGAAGGGCGCGATGGACGGCGGGAAGCAGCAGCCGTTCTCGTCGTTGTTCTGCTCGATGGCCGAGGCCACGATGCGCGACACGCCGATGCCGTAGCAGCCCATGATCATGTATTGGGACTTGCCGTTCTCATCCAGGAAGGTGGCTTCCATCTTCTTGGAATACTTGAGGCCGAGCTTGAACACGTGGCCGACCTCGATGCCCTTGGTGAATTCGATCTTGCCGCCGCATTCCGGGCAGGCGTCCGTGGGCTCGATGACGCGCAGGTCGGCGTACTTGACGATCTCGCAGTCGCGGCCCAGCGCCAGGTGCAGCACGTGGGCGTCGCCCTTGTTGGCCCCGGCCACCCAGTCGGTGGCGGCGAGCAGTTCGTGGTCGGCGTAGACCGGCACCTCGGGGTCCAGCCCGGCGGGACCGGCGAAGCCCACGGGCGCGCCCGTCAGCTTGCGGACCAGGGCCTCGTCAGCCAGCTCGATCTCGTTGCCGCCCACCAGGTTGCGCAGCTTGACGTCGTTCAGCTCGCGGTCGCCGCGCACCAGCCCGGCCACCGGTTTGCCGTCGACCACGAAGAGCATGGTCTTGACCAGCTTGTCTGCGGAAATCTTGAGGAAATCGCAGACCTCTTCCACGGTGTGCGCGCCGGGGGTGGCGACCTCCTCCATGGGGGGTACGGCGGATTCGTCGATGGAGGCGTTCGCGGGCGCCTTGACCTTGGCCTTTTCCAGGTTGGCCGCGAAGTCGCAGTGCAGGCAGGAGGCGATGGTGTCCTCGCCGGTCTCGGCCAGGACCATGAATTCGTGGGAGAAGTCGCCGCCGATGGCCCCGGAGTCCGCCTGGACCGGCTTGAAGCGCAAGCCGATGCGCGAGAACGCGGCCTTGTAGGCGTTGAACATGCTGAAATAGGATTCTTCCGCGCCCGCCTCGTCCTTGTCGAAGGAGTAGGCGTCCTTCATGATGAACTCGCGGCCGCGCATGAGCCCGAACCGGGGACGGATCTCGTCGCGGAACTTGGTCTGGATCTGGTAGAGGTTGACCGGCAACTGCTTGTAGGACTTGATCTCGCCGCGCACCAGGTCGGTGATGACCTCCTCGTGGGTCGGTCCGAGGCAGTAGTCGCGGTCGTGGCGGTCCTTGAAGCGGAGCAGCTCCTTGCCGTAGTACTCCCAGCGGCCGGTCTCCTTCCACAGGTCGGCGGGCTGGACCATGGGCAGGAGGACTTCCAGTGCGCCCGCCCGGTCCATCTCCTCGCGCACGATCTGCCCCACCTTGTTGATGGAGCGCAGGCCCAGCGGCAGGTAGTTGTAGATGCCGCTGGTCAGCTTGCGGATCATGCCCGCGCGCATCAGGAGCTTGTGGGAGACCACCTCGGCGTCGGCCGGGTCCTCCTTCAGGGTCGGGATGTAGTAGCGGGAAAGACGCATCTAGTCATTTCTCCTTTCTTCCAGGAATTTATCGATTTCTTTCATGAATTCGGGCAGCAGGTTGGCGTTGCCCCGGACCTTCCGGACCACCTCGCCCTTGCGGAAGATGATGCCCAGGTCCCGGCCTCCGGCGATGCCGATGTCGGCCTCCCTGGCCTCGCCCGGACCGTTGACCACGCAGCCCATGACGGCCACCGTGAAGACCTCTTCCACGCCGCGCAAGGCCGCTTCCACCTGCTCGGCCAGCTCGATCAGGCCGATCTCGGTGCGCCCGCAGGTTGGGCAGGATATAATCTCCGGGCCGCGTTCCCGCAAGCCGAGACTGCGCAGGATTTCGTAGGCCACACCGATCTCGGCCACCGGGTCGTGGGTCAGGGACACGCGCATGGTGTCGCCGATGCCCTCATGGAGCAGGATGCCGAGCCCCACGGCGGACTTGACCGCGCCGCGCACGAGCGTCCCCGCCTCGGTGATGCCGATGTGCAGCGGATAGTCGACCTCCTCGGACATGAGCCGGTAGGCCGCCACGGTCTTGAGCACGGACGAGGTCTTGAGGGAAATCTTGATGTCGCGAAAGCCGCGCGCCTCGAGCATGCGCACGTGCCGCAGGCCGGACTCGACCATGGCCTCGGGCGTGGGGCCGCCGTATTGCCTGAGCAGGTCCTTTTCCAGCGACCCGCCGTTGACCCCGATGCGGATGGGCGTGCCGTGCGCCTTGGCCGCCCGGACCACGGCGTCCACCTTGTCTTCGTCCCCGATGTTGCCGGGGTTGATGCGCAGGCCGTCGAAACCCGCGTCCAGCGCGGCCAGGGCCAGCCGGTGGTCGAAGTGGATGTCCGCGATGAGCGGCACCGGTGACTGGGCGCGGATGTCGGCGAGCACGGCGGCCGCCGCCTCGTCGGGCACGGCCAGGCGCACGATCTCGCACCCGGCCTCGGCCAGCTGGTCGATCTGGGCCAGCGTAGCCGGGACGTCGCGCGTGTCCGTGTTACACATGGACTGGACCCGGACCGGGTTGTCCCCGCCGATGCCCACGCCGCCGATGTTCACTGCTCTTGTCCGCTTCCGTTGCATAAGGACACGCACGTTACGCAATTTCCCCGGCCAAGCCAAGTGGCCCGGCACCTGGAAACGTGGACAGGGAATCGACATGGATTCGTCACCTGAAACCGGTGCGCCCGATTTATAATAGTAATATGTCCGCATCGGATTGTAGCCAATAATGCATAACACGCTAAAAAAACAGAAGGGTAGCCCATGCATCTCAATGTCAGAGTGAAAATCATCCTGTCATTCGCCATATCGCTTTTCCTGCTCTGCGCCGCCATCCTGGCCGTGAGCCTGACCTCCATATATAACGATTCGGTGGATTACAGCCGGACCTCGGCGGCCGGGCAGCTGGAGCACATCGACGGGACCATCTCCATGTACATGCAGGAGACCCTGAACAACACGGTCATGATGGCCGAGGACCCGCGCGCCAAACAGGTGGACGCGATCAAGACCAACTATCTCGACCCGAACAAAAAGTACCCCAAGCGGTACCTCGAACCCGGCGACGCGGCTGGCGGGGCCATCCAGGGATTCTACCGCATGATCCTGGCCTCCCATCCCAGCTACGAGGACTGTTACCTGGGCACGGCCAACGGCGGGTTCGTCATCGGCGGCGACTCCGGCATCCCGGCGGGCTACGACCCGCGCTCCCGGCCCTGGTACGCCAAGGCGGCCGCCTCCCCGGGAAAGCCGGTCGTCTCCGAGGCCTACGTCTCGACCACGGGCGACGCCATGGTCAGCACGGGCAAGGCCGTGGTCGGCGACGGCGGCAAGGTCCTGGGCGTGGCCGCCATGGACCTCTCCCTGGCCCAGCTGACCAAGCTCATCCAGGGCGTGCACCTGGGCAAGACGGGCTATGTCGTTATGGTCCAGAACGACGGCGTGGTCATCGCCGACCCCAAGCAACCCGAGAACAACTTCAAGAACGTCAAGGACCTGTCCGATCCGCTCTACGCCAAGGCCTTCGCCATGGACAAGGGTTCGCTGGACGGCGCCCTGCGCGGCACGGACTACATGGCCGTGGTCCACACCTCCCCCACCCTGGGCTGGAAATTCATCGCCTTCACCGAAAAAGCCGAGATCATGGCCCCGGTGTGGACCAACGCCGTCTCGGCCAGCCTGCTCTCCCTGCTGGTCCTGGTGGTCATCGGCGTGGCCATGTGGTTCTACATGAACAGCCTGCTGATCAAGCCGCTGGGCCGGATCGTCCGGGTTCTGGGCCGGGCCGCCGACGGCGACTACACCGCCCGCCTCGACACCCGCCGCCGGGACGACGTGGGCGAAATATTCCAGGCCCTGAATACCATGTCCGATAAGCTGACCGACATCGTAGGCCAGGTGGTGGACGGCAGCTCGCGCGTGGCCTCGGGCAGCGAGGAGCTGTCCGGCACGTCCAGCGCCCTGTCCGACGGGGCCACCCAGCAGGCCTCGGCCCTGGAGGAGGTCTCCTCGTCCATGGAAGAGATGGCGGGCAACATCCGGGCCACCGCCGAAAACGCGCAGACCACGGCCGCCATGGCCGACAAGGCCTCGAACAACGCCCGGCTGGGCGGCGAGGCCGTGGGCGAGACCGTCTCGGCCATGCAGGAGATCGCCCAGAAAATCACCATCATCGAGGAGATCGCCCGCCAGACCAACCTCCTGGCGCTGAACGCGGCCATCGAGGCGGCCCGAGCGGGCGAGCACGGCAAGGGCTTCGCCGTGGTCGCCGCCGAAGTACGCAAGCTGGCCGAACGCAGCGGGCACGCCGCGGCCGAGATATCCGAGCTGTCCACCTCCAGCGTGGAGGTGGCGGTCAAGGCCGGCGACCTGCTCAAGGAGATGGTCCCCGACATTGAGCAGACCGCCGAGCTCATCCGCGAGATCACCACGGCCAGCAGCGAGCAGAACGCGGGCGCGGAACAGATCAACGCGGCCCTGCAGCAGCTGGACCACGTGGTCCAGCAGAACGCGGCCGCCTCCGAGGAGATGGCCTCCACCTCCGCCGACCTGGCCGGACAGGCCCACGGCCTGGAACAGCTGGTGGCCTTCTTCAAGGTCCAGGGCGGCCCGGCCCCGGCCCGGCGCGAACGCTCCAGTCAGCCCTCCGGCCCCGCCCCCAGGACCATGACCAAGGTGACCAAGCGGCCGTCCAGGGCCCTGCCCGAACCGGCCGGACCGGCCGAACCGGGCGGCCTGGACCTGGACATGGACGGACACGACGAAACCGATTTCGAACGATTCTGATCCGTTCCCGACCGATAGCACGGCGGTCCCGCTCACTCCGAGCGGGGCCGCTTTTTCATTTTTCCGCACCCCGCCCGTCCTGCCCGGCGGCCACTCCCTCTGAAATCGGACCGCAACAGTCCGGTTTTATTTCCCCCTTGACGCCATTCCCCGTTTTATTTAGGAACACCATAGTGTTACATTTTATACTTTCGTAGCAACAACCGGGTTGCAACACATTATTTGTGTGCTTTTCAAGGTGGTCAAATGAAAAAACATCGTCTTATCTGCGCCATACTGTTGCTCCTCCTGACCGTGCCCGCCAGCGCCGGAGCGCGCACCCTGACCGACTCGAACGGCCGGACCAACGACATCCCGGACAAGGTCGAGCACGCCATCTGCTCCGGCTCCGGCTGTCTGCGGCTGCTGACCTACCTCGGGGCCCAGGACCGCATCGCGGCCGTGGACGACATCGAGGTCCGCCGCCGCAAGTTCGACGCCCGGCCCTACGCCATCGCCAACCCGCAGTTCAAGAAGATGCCCATCTTCGGCGAGTTCCGGGGGCACGACAATCCGGAGCTGATCCTGACCCTGGAGCCGCAGCCCCAGGTCATCTTCAAGACCTACACCTCCTCCATGGGCTACGATCCCCAGGAGCTCCAGGACAAGACCGGCATCCCGGTGGTGGTCCTCGACTACGGCGACCTGGGCGAGAACCGGCCCGCCCTGTACAAGAGCCTGCGCATCATGGCCAAGGTCATGGGCAGGGAGCAGCGCGCCGAAGCGGTCATCCAGTACATCGACGGGCTCATTGCCGACCTGAGCCGCCGCACGGGCGACGTGCCGGGCCAGGAGCGGTCCACGGTCTACCTGGGCGGCGTGGCCTTCCGCGGGCCGCACGGCTTCCAGTCCACGGAGCCCGCCTATCCGCCGTTCCAGTTCGTCAACGCCATCAACCTGGCCTATGAGGCGGGCAAGGCGGGCAAGAGCCTGGCCCAGTCCGACATAGCCAAGGAGAAGATCATCGAGTGGAACCCGGACGTGCTCTTCCTGGACCTGGCCACCCTGCAACTGGGCGACGACGCGGGCGGATTGTCCGAGCTGCGCACCGACCCGGCCTACCGCATGCTCTCCGCCGTCAAGGAGGGCCGCGTCTACGGCGTGCTGCCGTACAACTGGTACACCCAGAACTTCGGCTCCATCCTGGCAGACGCCTATTTCATCGGCAAGGTCCTCTACCCCGAGCGGTTCGCGGACGTGGACCCGGCGGCCAAGGCCGACGAGATCTACACCTTCCTGGTGGGCAAGCCGGTTTTCAAGGACATGAACGAGCTGTTCCACGGCATGGCCTTCCGGCCGATCCCGGTGAACTAGATGCACTTCTCCGACGGACAGGTGCCCGCCGAGTACCGCAGGTACATCGGCGTCAAGCTCGCCCTGGTCTGCCTGACCGGCGGGCTGCTCGCCCTGGCCCTGGTGGTCTCCATCTCCATGGGCGCGGCCGAGATCCCGTTGGCGGATGTGGCAAAAACCCTCATGGGCTGGGCCGTGTCCAAGCGGTTCGACGTGATCGTCTGGAACATCCGCCTGCCCCAGGCGCTGGCCTCCATCGTGGCCGGGGCCGGGCTGGCCGTGGCCGGGGCGGTCATGCAGTCCGTCCTGCGCAACCCGCTCGGCTCCCCACTCACCCTGGGCATATCCCATGCGGCGGCCTTCGGCGCGGCCTTCGCGGTCATGATCCTGGGCGGCGGGGTCATGGGCTCCTCCAACACGGACGCCGTGAACATCACCAACCCCTACCTGACCACCGGCGTGGCCTTCCTGTTCAGCCTGGCCACCGCCGTAATCATCGTGAGCATGTCCCGGCTGCGCGGCTCCTCCCCGGAGGTCATGATCCTGACCGGCGTGGCCCTGAACGCGCTGTTCACCGCCGGAACCATGCTCCTGCAGTTCTTCGCCGACGACGTGCAGCTGGCGGCCATGGTCTTTTGGACCTTCGGCGACACGGCCCGGGCCACCTGGTCCGAACTGGGCGTCATGGCCGTCGTGACCGCGGCCACCTCCGTCTATTTCCTGATCAACGGCTGGAACTACAACGCCATCGACGCGGGCGACGAGACCGCCAAGGGGCTGGGCGTGCGCGTGGACCGCGTCCGGTTCGTGGGCATGTTGCTCGCCTCCATGCTCACGGCGGTGATCATCTCCTTTCTGGGCATCATCGGCTTCGTCGGCCTGGTGGTCCCGCACATGGTCCGCCGGATCTTCGGCTCGGACCACCGGTTCCTGCTGCCGGGCTCCATCCTGGCGGGCGGCCTGCTCCTGCTCGCCTCGGACACCGCCGCCCGGCTGGTCCTGGCCCCGCACATGCTCCCGGTCTCGGTCCTGACCGCGTTCATGGGCGCGCCGGTCTTCATCTATCTCATCATAAGGGGGCAACGGCGATGATCCTCTCGGTCAACGATCTCGATTTCGCCTACAACGGCTCCAAGGTCCTCCGCGACGTGGAATTCGACCTAGACGGCGGCGAACTCCTGGCCATCCTCGGCCCCAACGGCGTGGGCAAGACCACCCTGCTCAAGTGCATCAACGCCATCCACGCCCCCAGCGCGGGCCGGGTCCTGGTGGAGGACCGCGACGTGCTCAAGCTGCGCCCGCACGAGATCGCGCTGGGCATCGGCTACGTGGCCCAACGCAGCGAGGCCGCCCGCCTGACCGTGTTCGACGCCGTGCTCATGGGCCGCAAGCCGCACATCGTCTGGCGGGTGGGCGAAAACGACCTCAGGATGGTCGATTCCGCCCTGAAAAGGCTGCACATGGCCCACCTCACCCTGCGCTACATCGACTGCCTGTCCGGCGGCGAGCTGCAAAAGGTGGCCATCGCCCGCGCCCTGGTCCAGGAACCGCGCCTCATGCTCCTGGACGAACCCACCGCGAGCCTGGACCTCAAGAGCCAGGTGGACATCCTGACCATGCTCCGCCGGGTGGTGGACGAGCACCGCATCGCCGCCATCATGACCATGCACGACCTGAACACCGCCCTGCGCTACGCCGACAAGGTCCTGTTCCTCAAGGACGGCCGCATCCACTCCACCGGCCCGGCCTGCGAGGTCACCTCGGCCGTGGTCGAGGAGGTCTACGGCCTGCCCGTGCACATCCACCACGTCCAGGGCCACCCCATGGTCGTCCCGGCCGCCTAGCCCCCAACCCCCAAGGAGACTTCCATGCCCTGCTCCATCCCCCAGGACAAGATCGAGGCGGCCATCGCCTTCCACGGCCACCACTGCCCCGGCCTGACCATCGGCATCCGCGCCGTGGAACTGGCCCGCCGCGAACTCGGCGACCTCGACGCTCTGGACCTCGTCGCCGTGGCCGAGACCGACATGTGCGGCGTGGACGCCATCCAGTTTCTGACCGACTGCACTTTCGGCAAGGGCAACTTCATCCACCGCGACTACGGCAAGCGCGCCTTCTCCTTCTTCGACCGCAAGTCCGGCAAGGGGTTCCGCGCCCTGCTCCGGGACTCGGCCATGAGCGCCCCCGGCGAAACCCGCGAGGCGGCCATCGAACGGTTCACGGCCATCCCCCTGGACGACATGTTCGCGGTCACCCCCCTCGACTGCCCCCCGCCCCGGCCCGCCGCCGTGCTGCAAAGCCTGCGCTGCGAACAGTGCGGCGAAATGACCATGGAATCCCGCACCCGCCGCTACGCCGGAAAGACCTACTGCATCCCCTGCTTCGCCGACATCGACCAGAAGCTATAGGGGGGAATGCCTCCGGCGGCCAGAGGGGAAACTTCTGGAAAAGTTTCCCCTCTGGACTCCCCTTCAAAACTTTTTGTCGCCGCTTCGCGGGGGCCGTGCGGGAGCTGTTGCCGTGCCGGGGTCGTTGCCACCATGACTCGCCCCACCTGGTCTCGTGCAACGGCACTCCCTGTTGCGCCCCGCCGCCCACGCGCATGCGTATACAAAAAGTTTCAGAAAGGATGGGGATGGGGGGTCCGGGGGAAGGGGAAGGAAAAGCCCTTTTCAAAGGGTTTTCCTTCCCCTTCCCCCGGCCGCCGGAGGCAAAAAAAGCCCCCGCACAAGTGCGGGGGCTTTTTTTATTCACAGTGCGAGGACGGTTATTTGTCGTCCTTTTTCTCGGGCTCGGCCTCGGCTTTCGCTTCGGGCTTGGCCTTCGGGGCGGCGGCCTTGACCTTGGGCTTGGGCGGGTTGCCGTGTTCGATCCAGACGACCTTTTCGGTAACCGGCTTGCGGTGCACGTCCTTCATGGACAGGCATTTGGTCGGGCAGTTGTCCCGGCACAGGCCGCAGTAGACGCAGGCGTGCGGATCGCACTGCCAGGTGCCGGCGGCCTTGTCCACGGTGATGCATTGGCTGGGGCATTTGCGGGAGCACATGCCGCAGAAGATGCACTTGTCGATGTCGATGACCAGCTCGCCCCGGTACATGGGGAACGGCTCGCGCACCTCATAGGGATACTTCCGGGTGGCGGGCTTCTTGAGCAGGTTCTTGATGACGGTGGGTGTAAACAGCATGCGTCCTCCTAGCGTTCGGTGCAGCTGATGCACGGGTCGATGGACAGCACGATGACCGGCACGTCGGCCAGCTCGCACTCCGGCAGCATGGCCAGGAGCGGCGGGATGTTGGCGAACGTGGGCGTGCGGATGCGCAGGCGGTCGAGGTTCTTGGTGCCGTTGCCGCGAATGTAGTAGACGCACTCGCCGCGCGGCTGTTCCACCCGGTGGTAGGCCTCGCCCTCGGGCGGGTTGCCCTTGACCTTCACGGCCAGCTCGCCCTCGGGCAGCTTGGCCACGGCCTGGCGGACCAGGTCGATGGACTGGAGCACTTCGCGGAAGCGGACCGTGGAGCGCGCCCAGCAGTCGCCGGCGGTCTCGACCACGGGTTCGAAGTCCAGGAACGTGTAGCCGCCGTAGCCCTGCTGGCGCATATCCTGGGCCACGCCCGAGCCGCGCAGGGTCGGGCCTGCGGCGCCGAGTTCCCAGGCCTGGGCCTTGGTCATCACGCCGACGCCCACGGTGCGGGTCTTGACGGTGTAGTCGTTCATGATGGTGTCCTGCAGGGCCTTGACCTCTTTCTCGACGATCTCGATCTCGGACAGGATCCAGCGGATCTGCTCCGGGGAGAGGTCGGCACGGACGCCGCCGATGACGTTGACGGACACGATGACGCGGCTGCCGGTGGTGGCCTCGTTGATGTCCATGATGCGCTCGCGGATCTTCCAGAACTGCATGAACAGGGACTCGAAGCCGAAGGCGTCGGCGAACAGGCCCAGCCAGAGCAGGTGGGAGTGGGAGCGGTGCAGCTCGCTCCAGATGACGCGCAGCAGCTTGGCGCGGTCCGTGACCTCGATGCCCATGAGCTCCTCGACGGTCTCGGAGTAGCAGGTGCCGTGGATCATGGAGCAGATGCCGCAGACGCGCTCGCAGACGTTGATCATCTGGTGGAAGTCGCGGATGTCGGCCAGTTTTTCCAGGCCGCGGTGCACGTAGCCCAGCGCCGGGATGGCCTCCTTGACGATCTCGTCCTCGACCTTGAGGGTCAGGTGGACCGGTTCGGGCAGGACGGGATGCTGCGGGCCGAAGGGTATAACGGTGGTTGCCATTTCAGCCCCCTATTTCTTGGGCTCGATCTTGACGTTGGACACCAGGGGAACCTGGGTGACCTCGGGGTCAAGCAAGAGCGTGCGGTTGAAGTCGAGGACCAGGCCGTCGAACTCGACGTTCCACTGGTCGCGGATTTCGTTTTCCACCAGCAGGGCGGCGAAGTAGACGCCGGACACGCTCGGGATGGGCTTGTCCATGTCGGCGGTAAGCCGCAGGTGGGTGGTCTCCAGATTCTTGTCGAAGTGGTAGAGTATGCCGATCTTGTCCCCCTCCTGATAGGTGGAGAACGTGACCAGCCTCTGTCCTTCGTTCTTCATGTTCATGACCTCGCCGACAAGGGTGTCGAGGGTCACGTCGATAACTTTACCTTGCATTATATACCTCGCGTGAAGCTACTAGGCTTCTTCCACTTTCTGGGCGAACTTGGCGAGTCCGGCCACGACGCCGTCGATGATGGCTTCGGGCTTGGCCGGACAGCCGGGGACGTAGACGTCCACGGGGATGACCTTGTCCACGCCGCCCACGACGTTGTAGGCCTCGCGGAAGATGCCGCCGGTGTTGCCGCACGCGCCGATGGCGATGACGGCCTTGGGCTCGGGCATCTGATCGTAGATGTTCTTGAGCACCTTCTTGTTCCGGTGGTTGACCGTGCCGGTGACCAGGAGCACGTCGGCGTGCTTGGGGTTGCCGACGTTGATGATGCCGAACCGCTCCACGTCGTAGAGGGGGGTCAGGCAGGCCAGGACCTCGATATCGCAGCCGTTGCAGCTACCGCAGTCGAAGTGCATGATCCACGGTGACTTGGCGCGAGATTTCTTGATGAATGATCCGAACATAATTTACCCCGCGTACAGCCAGATGAGGTTAACGACGGACATGCCCATGCCGAGCAGCCAGACGCGCTTGAGCATCCAGCGCCAGGTCATGCGGGCCATGGTGTTGTCCACCAGGATTTCGAGCATGTAGGTGGCCACGAGCAGGAGCGCCATCCAGGCCACGTTGGTGTGCCAGAAGAGCGCGCACAGGCCGAGCACCAGGACGGTCTCGTACCAGTGGGCCATCTCGATCAGGCCGAGGTAGGGGCCGGAGTACTCGGTGAGCACGCCCTTGACCAGTTCCTGGTGGCCGTGATGGGAGGTCGAGAAGTCGAACGGGGACTTCCGCAGCTTGATGGTCAGGGCGTAGCCGAGCGCCAGGTAGAGCAGGGGCATTTTGGCCAGCAGCGGCGTGTCCTGTGCCCAGACGGCGTGGATGGAGAAGGAGCCGGTGACCATGTAGAAGCCCACGAAGACCAGGATGAGGATCGGCTCGTAGGCCAGGATCTGCAACAGCTCGCGCTGCGCGCCGACCTGGGCGTACGGGGACTTGGTGGACATGGCGCCCATGACCAGGAAGACCGCGCCGATGGCCTGCACGAAGAAGACGAGCAGCAGGTCGCCCTGGGCGAAGAACAGGGCCACGGACACGGCCGCGGCGATGAGGTACACCCAGGCGCAGAGGATCTGCCACTGGTTGACGACCATCTTCTCCTTGCCGAAGAGCTTGGCCACGTCATAGAAGGCCTGCATGATCGGGGGACCCTGACGGGACTGGAACCAGGCGGTGACCCGGCGGTCGAGGCCGGCGATCAGGCCGCCCACGAGCGGTGCGCCCACAAGACCGATGATGACGAGAATGAGAGTTTCCATTAGAGCGCCCCTCCCAGCATGAGGACGATCAGCGCGACCGCCAGTGCGTTGAAGATGGGCGTGAGCTTGGGTTCAGCGAACATCTCGCCCAGGTACAGGTTGCCGGTGGAGAACGGCACAACGCCGTTCATGGGGCCGACGTAGCTGCCGTCGCCGGAGGCGGAGTTGGCCCCGCTCACGTAGGGCGGCATGATCTTGACCCGGCGGTAGCCCGAAGCGGCCTTGACCGCGTAGAGCAGGCCCAGGCCGAGCACCAGGAACAGGGGCACGACCACGAAGGTGCCGTGCGCGGACTCCAGAGAGCCGAAGCCGACCACGAAGGGCGCGGACCCGATCCAGGGGGCCAGCAGGGAGTTGTAGATCCACGGCGAGGCCAGGGACAGGACCACCGCGCCGAGGCACAGGGTCATGAGCGGCAGCCGGGTCAGCAGGGGCTGGGATTCGGCTTTGGCGCCCGGCTCGCGGGTGCCCATCATGGAACCGGCCCAGCGGGCCAGGTACACGACCATCATGGCCGAGCCCATGGCCAGCATGACCACGATGAAGATGTTGGAGTCGGCCGAGGCCTCCATGGCCATCCACTTGCCGAGCAGCACGCCGAACGGCGGCAGCATCATGGTCAGGATGCCGATGATGGTGATCAGGGCCGTGCGGGGGTTGGTGCCGTACAGGCCGCGCATGTCCTCGATGTCGCGGGAGCCGATGGCCTGCTCGATGGTCCCGACGCACAGGAAGAGCAGCGATTTGGAGACGGCGTGGAAGAGGATCAGGATGATCGCCGCGGTCAGGGCCAGCGGGGTGTTGATGCCCGCGCAACAGATGATCAGGCCGAGATTGGCCACGGTGGAATAGGCCAAGATCTTCTTGCCGTTGGACTGGCCGACGCCCAGCGCGGCGCAGGCCAGGAAGGTGAACGCGCCGCAGACGGCCACGCCCGTGGACAGGAAGGTCCCGGCAAAGGCCGGGGCGAACCGCAGGACCACGAACACGCCCGCCTTGACCATGGTCGAGGAGTGCAGGAGCGCGGACACCGGGGTCGGGGCGACCATGGCGCCGAGCAGCCAGGACTGGAACGGGACCTGGGCGGCCTTGGTGAAGCCGGCCAGGCAGAGGAAGGCCAGCCCGGTGAGCGCCACCGCGCTGGTGGAGCCCAGGGCCAGGATGGCGCTGATGTTCAGGGTTCCGGCCTGGGAGTAGACCAGCATCATGCCGACGACGAAGGCCAGCCCGCCCAGGGCGTTCATCCACAGGGCGCGGACCGAGTTCTTGGTGGCGATCTCGGTGGCGTCGTGGCCGATGAGCATGAAGGAGCAGAAGGTGGTCACTTCGAAGAAGAAGTACATCCACAGGATGTTGTTGGACAGGACCAGGCCGTTCATGGCGCCGAGGAAGATGAGCATGAAGAAGAAGAATCTCGGCTGGCGCGTCTTCTTCAGGTGCAGGTGCTCTTCGTGTTCCTTCATGTAGGGAATGGCGAAGATGCAGATCAGGGAGCCGATGATCGAGATGACCAGAACCATGATCAGGGAGAGCTGGTCGCCCATCACGGCCGGAACCGCCTCATGGCCGACCATGATGAACTCGAACCAGGCGAGCAGGACCACCTGGGCCAGGGTGAATCCCTGGATGAGCAGGCTCTTGTGTTTGTAACCGTAGAAGTAGATGACACCGAGCAGGACGAAATCCAGGACCGTGATCAGGAAATCGCTGCCTATGCCCAGGAATGAGCCGACCTCGGTCGGCGCAAACGCCCCCTGCGCAAGCAATCCCAACGCCGCAAGCGTCAGGATGCCTCCGGTGGCGAGCACGGTCAGCTTCCGGACGGCCTCGGACCGAACGAAATAGCAGACCAGCGCCGCTGCCGCCGGCAGCAGGATCAGAAGCACTAACAGATTTGACATGAAGACCTCGTTTCAGAAGATGAAGAACGAGTACAGCAGGCACCTGACGCCCGGTTCACCTCCAACCGAACGCCAGTGCGTTTGCACTTTACCCTTAGCCTAGTAAACAATTGTCCTTAGGTGAAGTTGACCCCCAGGTCAAGACCCAAACCGGACTTTTGCCCTATCCTTTTTCAGGCTGCAACCGATTGTATCTCCACACGTTTTTGCACCGGATGACGTTTTTGGAAAAATGAGAACTGAAAAAGTATGGAATTTTGTGAAAAAAAGGGCAAGTCCCGCTCGGCGGGGGTTCCGGGGTGTTCCCCGATTGAACAATTTTGCGTATTAAAAATAACCGAGTCCGGTCAGAACGGACAGGACCGCTTCCTTGTTTTGGGCGCGGCCGGACCGCTCGCCCCCCTGCCCGTCCGGCAGGGTCGTGCACGGGCGGCAGCCCAGGGAGCGATATCCCCGGTCGTACAGTTCGCAGTGGGGCAGGCCGAAACGGGCGTGGAAGGCCCAGATGTCGGTCTCGGTCCAGTCGAGCAGCGGATTGACCAGGGTGTGGTCCGGGTCGGTCCGCGTCTCGAACTCAAGCCGCCCGGCGCGGTCCGGGTGCTCGTCGCGGCGGATGCCGGTCAGCAGATGGGTGGTCCCGGTGGCCCGCACCGCCTTCTTGAGCGGCTCCACCTTGAGCTCGCGACAGCAGGTGAGCGGGTCTTCGGCCAGGGGGTAGCCGTCCAGGGAGACCTCGGGCCGGGCGATGAGCAGGTCCACGGACCATTCGGCGGCCAGGCGGTCGCGGAAGGCCAGGACCTCCGGGAACTTGCACCCCGTGTCCAGGGTGATGGCCCGCACCGGCCCTGCCCCGGCGTGCTCCACGAGCAGCTTCCAGATGAACAGGGCCACGGTGGAGTCCTTGCCCCCGGTCCAGGCCACGCGGACGCGCTGCGGGCCGTCCCCGGCCAGGGCCTGTTCGAGCAGGCCGGAGAGGAGGGATTCGCTGTGCAGGATTTTTTCGTCGAGGGTGGTCATTGTGCTCGGTTCATTATAATGGCGGACCACCCGAAGTTGCCGTACAGCAACTCCATGAGCAAGGAAAAAATGCGTCTCATCGACGACCTCATCACCCGTGAAGAACTCTGCGTGCTGGCCACTTCGGACGGTATCCGTCCGTACTGCTCCCTCATGTACTTCTTCGCGGACCACGCGGCCATGAAATTCTACTTCTACTCCCTCGGCTCCTCCCAGGCGTGCCGGAACATCCGGGAGCACCCCCACGTATCCATGCTGATCGACCGGCGTGACCAGGCGCAGGCCCTGAGCATCCAGGGGGTCCATTCGCCCATCAAGAAGCGGCAGACCACGGAGGCCATCACCAGGCTCTTCCTGATGAAGTTCCCGCAGATGGCGGAACTGGCCGCCCACCCGGACGCCACGCTCATCCGCATCAACGGCGTCGAGGCGCAGCTGGCCACGGGGCTGGAAGACGTTTTCAGCACCAAACTGAAAAATTCCTGAAAAAATCCCTTGACGGGACCCGCGCTTGAGCATAGACATTCACTTCGTTTGCGCGCCCGTGGCTCAGCTGGATAGAGCATTCGGCTACGAACCGAAAGATCGCACGTTCGAATCGTGCCGGGCGCACCACGATAGCAAAGCCCCCTCACCCGCCGGTGAGGGGGTTTTTCGTTGTTGCCGTTCACCCATTGACTCCACGGCCAATGGGCCGCATCCTTGGAGGGAACACCAAGGAGGCGACAATGAACAAACCCAAAGTATATGTCACCCGGCAGATCCCCGAACAGGGTCTCGACCTGCTCCGGCAGGCGGCCGAGGTGGAAGTCAATCCGAAGGACAGCCCCGTGCCCCGCGCGGAGCTGCTCGAGATCATCAGGGACTGCCAGGGCGTCATCGGCCTGCTCACCGAGAAGATCGACGCCGAATTCTTCGACGCGGCCCCGAATCTCAAGGGGTACGCCAACTACGCCGTGGGCTTCGACAACATCGACGTACCCGAGGCCACCCGGCGCGGGCTGCCCGTGACCAACACCCCGGACGTGCTGACCAACGCCACGGCCGAGTGCGCCTGGTCCCTGCTCTTCGCCGTGGCCCGCCGCGTGGTCGAGGCGGACAAGGTCATGCGCTCGGGCGACTGGCCCGGCTGGGGCCCCCTGCAGTTCATCGGCGGCGACGTCACCGGCAAGACGCTGGGCATCGTCGGCGCGGGCCGCATCGGCACGGCCATGGCCCGCATGAGCCGGGGCTTCGACATGCCGGTCCTGTACACCAGTTCCTCGGGCCGCAGGAACGAGGTCCTGGACAAGGAGCTGAACGGACGGCTGGTCTCCTTCGACGAACTCCTGGAGCAGTCCGACTTCATCTCCCTGCACACCCCGCTGAATCCCGGCACCCGGCACCTGTTCGGGGCCGAGGCGTTCAAGCGCATGAAGAAGACCGCCTACATCATCAATACGGGGCGCGGCCCGGTCATCGACGAGCAGGCCCTGCTCGCGGCCCTCAAGGCCGGCGAGATCGCGGGCGCGGGGCTCGACGTGTACGAGAACGAGCCCGCCCTGACGCCGGGCCTGGCCGAACTGGACAACGTGGTCCTGCTGCCGCACGTCGGCTCGGGCACCGAGTCGGCGCGCACGGACATGTCCGTGCTGGCCGCCCGCAACATGCTGGCCATGCTCAAGGGCGACAAGCCCGAGACCTGCCTGAATCCCGAAATCTACGACTAGACCCGAGAGAACATGACCGCTTACGCCGACAAAAAGGCCCGCCTGCTGCGCATCGTCGACGGTGCGCTCCAGGCCGTGGCCCCGGACCCCGCCCTGAGGGCGGCCGTGAAACGAGAGGGGAACATCCTGGCCGTGGACGGCCGGGAGTACGATCTGAACGACTACGACCGGGTGCTCCTGCTCGGCGCGGGCAAGGCCTCGGCGGCCATGGCCGCGACAATGGAGGACATCCTGGGCGACCGGCTGCACAGCGGGCTGGTGGCCACCAAATACGGCCACGGCCTGTCCCTGGGCCGGACCGTGGTCATGGAATCCGGCCACCCCGTGCCCGACGAGGCCGGGGTGCGCGCCGCCCACGCCCTGCTCGAACGCGCCGCCGACGCCGGGGAGCGGGACCTGGTCCTCTTCCTCCTGTCCGGCGGGGCCAGCGCCCTGGTGCCCTCCCCGCTTTCCTCGGTCTCCCTGGCCGACAAGCAGGAGGCCACCCGAAGGCTGCTCGAATGCGGCGCGGCCATCGGCGAGATCAACGCCATCCGCAAACACCTCTCCCGATTCAAGGGCGGCCACCTGGCCGAGACCCTGGCCCCGGCCACCGTGGCCACCCTGATCATCTCGGACGTGGTCGGCGACCGGCTGGACGTCATCGGCTCCGGGCCCACCGCGCCCGACGACTCCACCTTTCCGGAATGCCAGGCCATCCTGGACAAGTACCGGCTGTGCCACCGCATGCCGGACAGCGTGGTCCGGGCCGTGGCCGACGGCTGCGCCGGACGGGCCTCGGAGACGCGCAAGGCCGGTGACCCGTGCTTCGCGCGGGTGCGCAACACCATCGTGGCGGGCAACGCCATGGCCGTGGACGGCGCGGCCGTCGCCGCCCGCGACCTGGGCTACACCCCGGTGGTGGTGGACCTGGCCATGGAGGGCGAGGCCCGCGACCAGGCCTCCCGGCTCATCCAGCTGGCCGGAAAATACACCCTCGGCGGAGGCAAGGCCGAACCGCCCGTCTGCCTCCTGGCCGGGGGCGAGACCACGGTGACCATCAAGGGCAGCGGCAAGGGCGGCCGCAACCAGGAATGGGCCCTGGCCGCCGCCCTGGAAATGGCCTCGCTGGGTTCCGCGCGCGAGCGCATCTCGGCCATGAGCCTGGGCACTGACGGCACGGACGGCCCCACGGACGCTGCCGGGGGCATGGCCTTCCCGGACACGGCGTGCGGCGAGCGGTCCGAGGCCGCCGGGCGCGCCCTGGCCGACAACGACGCCTACAACTTCCTGTCCGGCGCGGGCACCCTGCTCAAGACCGGCCCCACCCGGACCAACGTCATGGATGTGGCCGCCGTGCTGGTGGACCCGGCCTGAGCGCGGCTGGTTAATTGAAAATGCGCCTAGTTCTCTCCCGAACTCAAGGCGCATTTTCTATGGCATCATTAAAATCAATTCACAGACTGTGGTTACAATCAGAGATGCTGTATTAGTCCTGCTCCTCTTGTACGCCAAATTCTTCTAAAAAAGCAGAAATCTGCTCAATCTGGACGTTATTGAACTCAAGGATCATCTCAGCTTGAAATTGTGAGCACATCTCAAATCTGCTATTGCTGATAGCAGAAGTGGTTATTGGTTTTGATTCTGAGCTTGTAGTGTAATCTTTGTATTGCACAAACGAACCACTACCATTTCTAAATAATCGCTGGCTCATGTCTCCACCCCTCAAAGTTTCTTTCATCCTCTATGCCTATCATTGGACCCGCTGGAGTTGGGACTTCTTTCTTTCTCAGCTTGCCTTCAGATACAAATTTATGAGAACCGCCTTGTATACTTTCAAGAATAGTTCTTCTGAAGGAATAATCTTTTTCATCATCTAGTCCGAGTATCGTCTTTTGATTGTAAGGATTTGTTAGCTCAAGATCATCGCGAATATCTAGATATATCCGTTTAATCAGATCATAGAGAGCATCGTCTGGATTTTCTATTGGCAATTTTAGATCGTTTTTCGCTTCTCTACGGTTGATAGTATAGTCGTGACTTCCAGAGTCGCTACATAAGAAAGAAATAACTTTTTTGATATTCGCTTCTTCGTCCATATGATTTTTAAGCAATTTTTGAGCCAACATCTGAATCTGAGCTCTTGACCTATAGACCTTCCCTAAAGCCAATGGATGAACTTTCGCCGCTAGGAGCTCAAATGCCTTCTCCAATCCTCTTCCTTCGAGCTCCCCCTTCGCGAGTTCAAAGTAGCCAGCAACGTCTTCAACGCTTACTGAAAGGGTTTGATTTGGTTGTCCCCCAGGAATAGGAGGGTTATAGGGACCATTGGTACTAGGGTCAATGGGACCGAGAGTCGCTTGCTTGGTCATAACAATATGATCGGCTCCAATCGCAATCAAGGTCGCCGTACTGTGGGCCTTTGAAGGTACAATAACCTCAAATTCATCACAAAAAATTCGTATCAAATTCACAATAGACCAACCAGCAAGGGTCACTCCCCCCCTGCTATATAGCAGGAGACTAATTTTTGGGATTGGCAACCCAAAACTATCCAAATGATCGGTAAAATAGTCAACAACTTCAGGATGAATCTGGGTTTCTAATCCAGGTCTATCTCCGGTCACATAGGTTAGGATTTTTGACCCCCGTGCCTCTTCAATTTCTCGGTACAACGCAATGCGATCAGGGTACATTTCAGAACGTCCATTTAAGAGTATTGGTATATTTGTTATGCATATAGCACATACTAACAATCACCGCAATGTATAGCCCAAAAGCCACCACTCGCTTTGAGACTCTAGGAAACTTCAATATACTTGGCAAAAACGGCATCCAGCCTGGGGCTTACTTATGAAAAATTAATAAAAGGGGGCGAAACTTGAACACCACACTGACAAGAACCTGCCGGGCCGCCCTGGCCGTCGGACTGCTCATCGTCATCAGCTACCTGTTCGTGGACCGGCCCGTGGCCGAAGCGGCCCTGACCCTGCGCGACACGGCCTGGCACGCCCTGGCCAAGGGACTGTCCCAGGTGGCCAACCACCTGTTCTTCACCGTCCTGGTGGCCGCCGGATTGATCGCCGGAGCCGTGGACGGGCTGGTCAACGGGCTGACGAACCGCTCGCGCAACCTGCTCTACCTCTGCCTGGCCGTGGCCTCGGCCATGCTCATCGGCGACGTGTTCAAGGAGTTCTTCGGCCGGGCCCGGCCGCCCCTGCTCTTCACCAAGGGCGTGTACGGCTTCTTTCCCCTGGCCGGGGGCGACATGCACTCCTCGTTCCCGTCCGGGCACACCCTGCGCATATTCTCGGCCATGACCGCCCTGGGGTTCATCCTGTCCCGGCTGCGCGTGCCCGCCCTGGTGCTGGCCTCGGCCGTGGGCGTCAGCCGCGTGCTCGCCCTGCGCCACTACCCCTCGGACGTGCTCTTCGGCGCGTTCCTCGGCGTGACCGTCGCCGTCTGGGCCTGGCGGGTGCTGCATCCCGAGAGCGCCTGTCCTCCGGTCAACCGGAAGCGCAACCTGCCGAGATAGGTATTCTCCGGGGCGAGGCCGAACTCCCGCCCCGTCCCACGCGACAAGCCCCCGCCGGAACGAATTCCGGCGGAGGCTTGTCGCGTGGGAGGGACGGACCGGGCCGCGCCTACCGGCTGGCCAGTCCGCTCGCGGTGAAGGTCATGGTCCCGATGTCGCCGAAGGTGGTGGCCTGGCGCACGGTCAGCTTGAGCGGGGCGCCGTAGTCCACCTTGAAGGACTGGCCCTCGTTGAGGGGCTTGTCCCCGGCCGTGGCCAGGAGCTTGTCGTCCGGCCCGTTGCTCCAGGCGGATTCAAACACGTACTCGCCCTCGGGGAGCCGGTAGCTGCCGCCCGCGTTCCAGGGGATGAGCAGGTTCTGGCCGTGCTTGTCGCCCAGGCGCAGGGCCAGGACCGTGCGCGGCCGGATGTCCACGTAGAAGGACGCCTCCGGCGCGCCGGGCGTCTCGCGGACCACCTTGAACCGGGTGGCGCCCGCATGGTCGGATTTGAGCGCGTAGTGCGAAAGGAAGTTGTCCGGGTCCAGGATGATCTCCCAGCCCAGATCCTGGCCGTTGTTGGCCCAGGGAATGGCCACGAATCCCTTGAGATTGATCACTTCCTTGAGGTCGCTGCCCCACATGCCCTCGAGGATGAGCTGGTCGCCGAGCACGGCCCGCAGGGTCTCGCCGTCGCGCACGAACACGGGGTTGCCGTTCAGCCAGCAGACGAACACTGGGGTGTCGTCGCCGGGCGCGTTGGGCAGCTTGCCGGTCCAGCGGACCTTGGCTTCGGCCACCTTGCTGCCGTCGGAGCGCAGCTCCAGCTCGGAGAACGGCTCCAGGACCATGCGCCGGGCGTTGATCAGGTTCACGCCGGGCCTGTCCGAGGCGAACAGGGCCAGTTCCGGGGAAAATTCGTTCGGCCCGGAGGACACGGACTTGACCGCCAGGGTCGTGCCCGGGGCCAGGTTGATGACCCCGTCGCTGCCCAGGGTGCGGCCGTTGACCGTGACCTTGATCCCGGTGCGGGCGTAGGCCCGGACATCCTCGTCCGTGAAATCGGGCGGAGTGACCTCCACGCCGAGGCGGTGCAGGAGCATGCGCGTGGCGGTCAGCTGCTGGCGGACCTTCCAGTCGATCTGTCGGATGGACTTGGAGACCTCCACGGCCATGGCCGGGATGTTGTGCTCGGCCAGGGCGTAGCAGGTCAGGGACTTGCGCATCTCGGGGTAGTCGGTCCCCTTGTCGAAGGTCCGGGTGTTGAACAGCCGGAACTTGTAATCGCTCGCGCCGATGTGGTCGTTCAGCTCGTCCAGCACCGAATTCACGGTCCGGGCCAGGTCGATCTTGTTGTAGACCAGGGTGTCCACGATGATGGACTGGCCGTACCGCTTGGGATTGCGCAGGTTGTCCACATAGGTCGGGTTGTAGAACCCGCTGCCCTCGTGCAGGTGAATGAAGGCGTCCGCCTGGTTGAGCAGGAAGCGGATGACCCGGGCCACGCGGTCCTCGTAGAAGCGGTTGTAGTTCTGGTCGAACCGCCGGTTCATGTCCACGTTGATCTGGCGCTTGCACAGGTTGATGGACGGCACGTTGGCGCGCGGCAGGACGATCAGGTTGCCCCGCAAGACCGTGGACTTGGACAGGAGCTGGGCCGTGATGTAGCCCGAGGACTCGTCGCCCTGGATGCCGCCCTGGACCATGACCGTGGGGCCGGGCTGCTCGCCCTGCAGATAGACGACCCTGAGCGGGTATTGGGTGCCCGCGAAAAAGGCGTGTTCCCACGACCCGGCGAGGGCGGGGGAAGCGGCGAGGAGGGTCAGGCTAAGAAGCCAGAATGTGATAGAAGGGATACGTTTCGGCAAAAATGACATCGCCATCCTTTCCCTTGATTTCAAGACGCAGCCCGAAGAGGTCCTTGCGATCCATGCCCTCGGGCAGGAGGAAGGTGGTCCGGATGCGCTTGAAGCGTTGAATCTGGAACGACAGATCGTCCTTGTTGGTTTCGGCGTCCTCGGACCGGCCGCCCTTGGTCAGGTAGATGAAGTCCGCCTGTCCGGCCATGGACTTGGAGGCCTGCAAATTGTTCAGCTCGAAGGTGACGGTCAGCTTGCGGCCGGTCAGCTTGGCCTGCATGTTCTCCACTCCGACCTGGCGGGTGTCGGTGCGGGTGAAGATCTTGTTCAGGTTGATATCCTCGCGCGGCTCGGGCTGCTGCTCGGCCTCGGTGGTCGCCGCGGAAAGCAGGGATTGCAGTTCGGCCGGGTCGTAGGATTCGAGGATCTTCTCCATGTTGCCCAGGCGCTCCAGGCGGACCTCGGCGTCCACCAGCCGCTGTTCCAGGTCCTTCTTCTGGTTGTGAAGGGCCGCGTTGATCCGGAAGCCGCGCACGCCCATGTAGATGCCGCCCGCGGCGCAGAGCAGGAGAAAGACCTGGCTGAAGACGAACATCTTCAACCAGAACGGGCTGAGGCGATACCGGGTCACGTCCCGGTCGTCGCGCATGAAGAGCACGCTGTACTTGGAATCGCTCATCTCATCCGTCTCCACTGCTCACTGTCGATTTTCCAGGAATCGCCGTCGGGCACCAGGATCAGGGTCTTGCGCCCCCGGTCCGAGTAGCCGCTGGCGTCGGCGAACGCCTGGTCAAAGGCCACCTTGAGCCCCTTGGGATGCAAAGCGACTTTCAGATCATCAACCTCCAACCTAACAGGAGGTTTCTCCTCCCACAATGTCTTTTTGTATTTTGCGATGCTGGCCGCGCCCTTCCGCCCGCCTTGGTCGGCGTCGGGCTCGTAAAATTTCTCGTAGGCGTCCGCGTCCTTTGCGAGCCACGCCTGGCGCCACTTCTCGACCAGCGCCTGGGCCTCGCCGGTCTTGGAGGCCAGGTACTTGGCGTCCAGCTGCTCCGAGGCCGGAACGTACTCGCGCCCGGCGATGCGCCAGCCGCCCTGCCCGTCCTGCACCCAGTAGAACCGCTTGCCTGTGGTCGAGGCCATGCCCTGGGTCCGGTAGTACTGGTCGAACCAGGTCACCCAGTAGCCTGGACCGGGAACGGCCCGGACGTTGTCCACCATGACCTGAATCCAGGGCTGGGAGGCGAAGATGTTGCGCTTGTTCTCCTCGAACCCGGCGAAATCCAGCCCCTCGGACTGCTCCAGCAGCGGGCCGTCGTAGTAGGAGAAGAACTTCTCGTCCTTGGCGCCCCAGTCATGGGCCCAGGACTTGAGGGTATTGGCCAGGGTCAGGGCCGTGACCTCGCTCTCGCCCGGCTCGGCGGACCAGTTGACGTCGTCGGCGATGACCACCGGCGTGCCGTAGGAGGCGTCCAGGGCCACGTCCTTCATGTCCGGGACCTTGAGGGCCACGCAGCCCAGCGTGTCGCGCGGCAGGAAGGTCTTGCCCCGGCCGTGCAGCCAGATGCCCGAGCCGGTCTTGCCCTTGATGCGGTCGATGGGGTTGGGATAATTCAGGGAGTAGGCGATGTTGCCGTACAGCCCCCAGTCCAGCTTGCGGTTGATGCGGTGGCCCACGAAGTAGACGCCCTCGGGGGTGCGCATGTCGCCTTCCACGGCCTTGTCGCCCGTGGACTGGCCCGTGGTGCAGGGGAAGCGCCGCACCTCGTGCAGGGGAGACTGCTGTTCGAGGACGATCAGTTCCTGGGCTTCCTTGTCCACGGCGATGATCCGCTTCGGCCCGTATGTGTGGGAAGAGAGCAACGGCGTCCAGCCCCCGGCCAGGGCCGTGGTTGCGGACAAGATGATTGTCAGGATGAAGAAAACTACCCGCATATACTCTTACTACCGCTCCTGGTTACCCCGATCCGGACCCCCGTCTCCCCGGCGAGCCCTATTTCCCCGCAGCCAGCAGTTCCTGCCGGGTGAAGATGGCGTTGAGCTCAAGCCCCGCCTCCTTCAACCGCTCCCGGCCGCCCTCCTCGCGGTCCAGGACCGCCAGGACGCCGACGATTTCGAGCCCGGCGTCGCGCACCCGCTCGGCCGCCGTGATCAGCGTGCCGCCGGTGGTGCACACGTCCTCCAGCAGGACGACCTTGTCGCCCTGTTTGAAGTTGGCCAGCCCCTCAAGGTACTGGTTGGTGCCGTGGCCCTTGGACTTCTTGCGGATGATGAACCCGGGCAGGGGCCGCCCCTCCAGAAAGGAGACCACGGTCACCGAGGTGACCAGCGGGTCCGCCCCCAGGGTCATGCCGCCCACGCCCTGCACCGCGTAATCCTTGAGCATTTCGACGAACAGCCGCCCGATGAGGTAGCCGCCCTCGGCGTTCAGCGCCGTCTGCTTGCAGTCGAAATAGTAGTCGCTCTTCTTCCCCGACGTCAGCGTGAAGTCGCCCTCCTTGTAGGAGAGCTCGAGCAGGAGCTTGGCCAGCCGTGATTTCAATTCAGTCATCCTATTTCCCCTCAAAAACGCGGTCGAAGATCACGTCCTCATACCGTTTGTAATACGAAGGGTCAAAAGCTTCGTCAAGATCGTTAGAATCGAGATGCTTGTTTACTTCCGGGTCGTTACGCACCTCGTCCTCGAACTGGACGCGGTTTTCCCAGCAGCGCATGGCCACCTTCTGGACCATCTCGTACGCCTCCTGGCGCTTCAGCCCGGTATCGATAAGCTTGTTCAGGACCCGCTGGGAGTAGAAGAGGCCGAAGGAACTCAGCATGTTGCGCTCAATGACGTCCGCCTTGACCACCAGCCGTTCGAGCACGCCCGCCATGCGGTGGAGCATGTAGTCGATGAGCGCGGTGGAGTCCGGCATGATGACCCGCTCCACCGAGGAGTGGGAGATGTCGCGTTCGTGCCACAGGGCCTGGTTCTCCATGGCCGCCAGGGCGTTGCCCCGAAGGACCCTGGACAGGCCGCAGAGGTTTTCGGCGGAGATGGGGTTCTTCTTGTGGGGCATGGCCGAGGAGCCCTTCTGGCCCTTGGTGAAGCCCTCCTCCACCTCGGAGACCTCGGTGCGCTGCAGGTGCCGCAGCTCCAGGCCGAGGCGCTCGACGCCGCCGGCCAGCATGGCCAGGGCGGCGAAGAACTGCGCATAGCGGTCGCGCTGGACGATCTGGGTGGAGTGCGGGTCGGGCGTCAGGCCGAGGAAGGCGCAGGTGCGCTCCTCGAGCTCGGGGCCGGAGTGGGCGAAGGTGCCCACCGCACCGGACAGCTTGCCCACGCGGATGTTCTCCCGGGCCGCCTCGAAGCGCTCCCGGTGCCGGATGAACTCGGCGTAGAACCCGGTGAATTTCAGGCCGTAGGTGGTCGGCTCGGCGTGGATGCCGTGGGTCCGGCCCATGCACAGCAGCCCCCTGTGCTTGAAGGCGAGCCCCTTGAGGACTTCGAGCAGGCGGTCGATGCCCTCGGCGATGATCCCCCCGGCGCGGGTCAGGAGCAGGCCGTTGGCCGTGTCCACGATGTCCGAGGAGGTGCAGCCCAGGTGGATGTAGCGGGAGCTCGGCCCGACCTTCTCCTCCACGGCGGACAGGAAGGCGATGACGTCGTGCTTGGTGGTCTCCTCGATCTCGAGGATGCGGTCCACGTCGAAATCCGCCTTGTCGAGGATCTCGTCGCAGGCGTCCTGCGGGACCTTGCCCATCTCGGTCCAGGCCCGGACGACCGCCAGCTCAACCTCCAGCCAGACCCGGAACTTGTTCTCCAGGGTCCACAACGCCCGCATCTCGGGACGGGAATACCGTTCAAGCATCGTCTTGTTCTCTCCGTGTTAGGGGTGCTCGGCCGCGCGAACGGCATACTATGGCAACGGTGCCGCAAAAACTCAAGGGGCGCGAACCCATAAAAAAAGGCAGCGGGTGCTGCCTTTGGCGCGTGTCTAGGACGCGGACCCCACACTGGACGTGTCCGACTTGGCGGGACATGTCGAGGCTGGGGCCGACTGGGGCTTGGCCGGGGACTCGGATGCCGAGTCGGCGGCGGGCGTCTGCGCTTCGCCGGGCTTGTTCCCGGCGCTGTGTCCGCCGTAGCCGTCGGCGTACCAGCCGCCGCCCTTCAGATGGAAGGAGGAATGGGAAATGAGCTTCTTGGACTCCCCGCCGCATTCGGGGCAGGGAAACTCCTGGTCTTCGAACCCGGACTGCCACTCCTCGAAAATGGCGTGGCAGGACTGGCATTGATACTCGTAGATAGGCATGACGTAGCGTGTTCCTTCGACGGCAAAGGCGAATATTCTCGGCGCCTCATGCGGGGCGCGGCTGAAATCCGGCGCCGCACGACGATCTCGGCGGCCCGGCTGACGCGATGCGCCGCCGCAAACGCGGCGCACGCGAACGACTCGGCTAGGCCTTGGCGGCCTTGGCTTCCTTGATGCGGGCCTTGATGGCCTTCTGACGGCGCTGACGCTTGCGGTCCAGTTCTTTCTTGCGTTCGTGCTTCTTGTGGCGTGCCATGATTGTCTCCTTGGATATTACGGCCCGGTGAGGGCATTTCTGTCTTGCGAGCCGCACTTCATATAACAACTGCATCCCCTTTGTCTACCCCCGGCGCGCCCGATTTCCCCTTGACTCCAAACGGTATGATGTCCATATTCCCGTCTCCAAGTTCATATTCCAAAGGATCAGTGCCATGCTCAGAAGCGTCAGCGTGAAGAATGCGATCAAGGATGCCGTCGAAATCTTCCAGTTCGACCAGTGGCTCCGTTTCTATTTCGTGGTCGACAAGGCCGGCAAGCTGTGGATCGAGATTCCGGACGACAAGCTGAAAAAGATCGAGGAGAACCATCCCGACCTGTTCCGCTACGCCGACATGGTCAACGACGCCGAGCTCGACTACCAGCGTTCCCAGGACAACGTCTGCACCTTCGTGGCCGCCCGCCTGGACGGCCAGAAATACGAGGTCACGGTCCTGCCCCAGGTCTTCGACGACGCCAAGTTCAAGGTCGAGATGTATCTGTTCAACGTCTGGCTGAAGATGCACGAACCCCACCTGGACGAGGAGTTCATGGAGTTCGGCGAATGGCTGGAGATGTACGAGGGCTGGAACGCCCTGGACGAGGTCAAGGAGTACCGCACCAAGCTGCTCGAAAGCGGCGCGGACCCCCAGGTCCCGACCTGCGACACCGCCCAGTAGCCCGTCCCTAGACGCGCAAAAAGCCCCCGGAACCGATCGGTTCCGGGGGCTTTTTGCGTGGTTGCGCGGGGCGCTACCGCTTCTTTTGCGGCGGCTTCCTCGGCTCGCGCTCCACGCCGGTGACCTTGCCGCCCTTGCCCTTGATGATGACCGTGGACGGCTTCTTCCCGCCCTGGTCCTCGCGGCCGCCCTGGTTCCGGTCATCCTGTTGGGAGGCCACGAGCAAAGAACCCGCCGGGAAGCGGACATCCGCGGCCCAGGCCGGTGAGAGCATCAAGAGAGTGATGACTGTCGCAACGATAATCTTCTTCACTCGGGCCTCCTACCGCGCTTGAGCAAGGGGCGTGCCGCCGTGAAACCACTGTGATTCCGACAGGCTGCCCCGGACCGCGCGGGACGCGCGCACCCAAAAGTGCGCACCGGGAACCATCCGTTCCCGCTCGGCCCGATGGTAGCTGGCCCGCCGCGGTGCGTCAACGGTCGGAGGCCGGACGCAGCCTTTCGTCCAGGTAGACCGAGAGCACGGCCTCGTCCACGGCCCGCCGCGCCTCGCGGTCGGCGGGGTCCACGAAGGCCGTGAAGGTCAGCATGCCCTTCCGGGTGTAGACGATGTAGGCCAGGCTGAGCACGGTCACGCCGTTCTGGGCCACTTCGGTCTCGATGCGCAGGGTCCGCTTGTCCTGGAAGTAGGTGGCGTCCTTGAGAACCGTCACCGGATCGCCGGGCAGCCGGACGCCTTCGCGGATGGACCGGGCCAGGGAGAGGACCAGGAAGCGGTTGAAGTTGGAGATGTCGGCGGCCCGCATGGTCCGGCCGGGCTTGACCTCAACCAGGAGGCTGCACGTCCGCCCGCGGCCCGGGTCCATGTAGCCCGCCCGGCGCTCCGAGGTCACATTCTGCGCGGGCCACGCCCCGCAGGTCCGCCCGAAGGCGACCAGCGAGTCCGGGGGGGCCTCGCTCCAGCCCTTGGGGAGCCAGATGGTATAGCCCATGTCCGCATTGTAATAGGGCAGCGACGCCCAGGCCGGGGCCGAGAAAACGATCATCGCCAGGAAGGCGACGAGAAAAAACAACGAACGCATTGGGGATTCCTCCGCTTCACGACTGCGAAGCGCTCAGAGCAGAATGGCACCATACAATAGACGGCCGGGCCAGGCAACCGCAAAGAGGTCCATTTTCTTTTCCCGCGCTCTTTTCACTTCGCCGATTTTGCACTATATTACAGTATAGAGGAAACACGAAATCGGAGGATCACCATGCTGAGCTACACATGCGTTGTCGAAGGAAAGGTCACAGGCGGCAATTTCCAATCCTGGGTCCAGGACATGGCCCGGCAGCTCGGGCTGACCGGCTGGGTGCGCAACATCGCCGACCGCAAGGCCGAGATCCTGCTCCAGGGAGATGCGGACAAGTTCAACGCCTTCCGCGAACATCTCCTGGCGGAGGCCCCCATCGTGGACCGGGGTGAGATAACCTGCAATTCCATCGAATACGACAAGGTCTTCGACGTCTTTGAGATCCGGGGCTGATCCCGTCAAGCCCGGACTCCTCGGCCTGCCCGCCGCGCCCTCCGGCGTGACGGGCGGGATTTTTTTCGCCCCCGCCCCGGTTTGCCCTGCCCCTGAGAATACAGTAGGATTCGCGCCATGCCCGAGGCCCGCCATCTGAACATCGCCACCAAGCTGACCATTTGGGCCTGCGCCCTGATCGCGGTGTTCTTCGCCACCTCGGCCTACCTCTTCCATCAGGTCCGCGCGGACGCGGACATCGCCGGGCGCATGGTCACCGAGAACCACGACCTGGACTCGGCCATCCAGCGCATGCTCGAGCGGCTGTACAACGTGCAGAACAACATCAGGCGCTACCGCATCCTGGGCGGCGACCAGGCCGCCGTGGGCTTCATCGTCGAGGACCTGACCCGGTTCGGCGAAATCCTCAACGAGACCATCCGGAAGCACCCCCGCTACGCCGGCGAGTGGAAGGAGCTGACCTCGGAGTACGAGATCACCCTGGACCCGTCCGCCGCCCCCGGCGACAACCTGACCCCGGACAACACGGTCAGCAACTGGACCGACATCCTGGAGCAGTCCCTGCTGGACAACCAGGCCGACACCGAGGCGCGGCTGACCCGGCTCCGCGACGCGGGCCGCCACGCGGCGAACGTGGGCATGTACGGTCTGGCCTTCTGCCTGGTCGTCGGCGTGGGCGGCAGCCTGCTCCTGGCCTGGACCCTGAACCGCTCGCTGAGCGAGGTCCGCCGGGGCATCCGCGACCTGGGCACCGGGGCCACGCCCCGCGACGTGCGCATCCTGTCGCACGACGAGCTGGGCGAACTGGCCCTGGCCTTCAACGCCATGGCCGCGCGGCTGCGGCGCGAGGAGCGCATGCGCGCCGACTTCATCGCCATGCTCTCCCACGAGATCCGCACCCCGCTGACCTCGGTGCGCGAGGCCGTGGACCTCATCGGGTCCGGGACCTTCGGCGAGGTCAACGAGAAGCAGAAGCGGTTCCTGGACATCGCGGAAAAGGAGTCCGAGCGGTTGTCCGACCTACTCGCGCGGCTGCTGTCCGTATCGCGCATGGAGACCCGGGAGCTGGTCCTGGCCCCGGAACGGGTGGAGGCCGCCGGGTTGGTGGACGCCGCCCTGGAGCGTCTGGCTCCCACGGCCCGGGGCGCCGACGCGACCCTCGAGGCCGAGGTCGAGCCCGGTCTGGCCGTAACCGCCGACCCCGCGCACATCAGCCAGGTGCTGACCAACCTGCTGGGCAACGCCATCAAGTTTTCCGGCCGGAACGGCAGGGTCCGGGTGAGCGCCGCGCGCAGCGGCAAGGAGGCGCTCTTCCGCGTCAGCGACAACGGGCCGGGCATCCCGGAGGACGAGCGGGAGCGCATCTTTCTCAAGTATTACCGGGAGCCCGGCGTGCGGGACTCCATCGACGGGGCCGGGCTGGGCCTGGCCATCTCCCGGCGCATCGTCCTGGCCCACGGCGGGCGCATCTGGGTCGAGAGCGAACCGGGCCACGGCTCCACCTTCTGTTTCACCCTGCCCGCAACCGCCTGACGAGGACGATCATGAGCAAACCGGACATTCCGACCATCCTGGTGGTGGACGACGACGAGAGCATCCTGGAGGTGCTCGAGGCGCGCCTGCTTTCCGCAGGCCTGAGCCCGCTTCTGGCCGACCGGGCCGAGACCGCCCTGGAGATGCTGGCCGACGAGCCCGTGGACCTGATCATCTCCGACGTGAAGATGCCCGGCATGGGCGGACGGGGACTGCTCAGGGAAGTCATGGAGCACTGGCCGCACATCCCGATCATCATGCTCACGGCCCACGGGACCATCCCGGACGCCGTGGGCTCCATCCAGGACGGGGCCGCCGACTACCTGACCAAGCCGTTCGACGGCAAGGAGCTGGTCCGCCGGGTCCGCGCCCGGCTCGAAGCCCGGGCGGAAACGCCCGCCTCCACGGGTGCGCCCATGGCCCCTGCCCCGAAGTCCGCCGCAAAACCGACGCCCCGGACCGCCCCCTCGGCGCACGGCCTGCTCGGCGGCCTGGCCCCGGCCATGGCCCGCTTCCTGGAGCGGTTGGACCGGGTAGCCCGATCCACGGCCACGGTCCTGCTCTTCGGCGAGTCGGGCACGGGCAAGGAGATGGCCGCGCGCATCCTGCACGAGGGCAGCCCCCGCTCGGGCGGGCCGTTCGTGGTCGTGGACTGCGGCTCCACTCAGCCCACCCTGCTCGAAAGCGAACTCTTCGGCCACGTCAAGGGGTCGTTCACCCACGCGGTCAAGGACAAGAAGGGCCTCATCGAGGAGGCGGACAACGGCACCCTGTTCCTGGACGAAATCGGCAACATCTCCCCGGACATGCAGACCCGGCTGCTGCGCTTCCTGCAGGAGGGGACCATCCGGCGGGTGGGCGACAACCACGAGCGGGCCGTGGCCTGCCGGGTCATCGCCGCCACCAACGCGGACCTGCCCCGCATGGTCGCAGACGGCGCGTTCCGCGAGGACCTCTACTACCGCCTCAAGGTGGTTACCCTGACCATCCCGCCGCTGAGGGAGCGGCGCGAGGACATCCCGGCCCTGGTGGACGGGCTCCTGGCCCGGCTCTGCTCCCGCCAACAGCGGCCCCGCGCCGAGGTCTCGGCCGAGGCCATGCGCCTGCTCGAAGCCCATCCCTGGCCGGGCAACGTCCGGGAGCTGGAGAACACGCTCGAAGCGGCCCTGGTCTTCTGCCACGGGGACGTCATCGAACCGGGCGACCTGCAACTGGAGGCCCCCCCGGCGGGCGCCCCGGCCGCGTCCGGGACCAGCCTGTCCCTGGAGGACAACGAGCGGGAGACCATCATCCGTGCCCTGGAGGCGGCGGGCGGTGTCAAGAAGGACGCGGCGGACCGCCTGGGCATCAGCCGCAGGGCCATCCACTACAAGATCAAGAAGTACGGCATCGGCGAGGAATAGCGAGTATTCTGCCGAGATTTGCCGCATGTCCGGGGTTGCGCACGGCAAACCGCTTGTATATGTTCAAGGTCACGTTACCGTCGGACCTGTAGAGGGCCCTGGAGAGACCAGTTCATGAGTGAAACCAAGATCCTGCTGGAGTCGGGCACCAACGAGCTCGAGATCGTCGAATTCTATCTCGACGAATCGCGCGCGAAGGGGGACTACCGGGGCTATTACGGCATCAATGTGGCCAAGGTGCTGGAGATCATCCAGATGCCCGAGCTGACCGAGATGCCCGAAGCGGCCCACCCGTCCGTGCTCGGCGCGTTCAACCTGCGCAACGAGATCATCCCGCTCATCGACCTGGCCGGGTGGCTGCACAAGCAGCGCTCCGAAAAGGAGCCGCCCAAGGTCATCGTCACCGAATTCAACCGGACCAAGAGCGCCTTCCTGGTCTCGGGCGTGACTCGCATCCACCGCATCGGCTGGCAGGAGGTCGAGGCCCCGACCAACTACGTCTCCTCCCTGACGGTCAACTCCATCACCGGCGTGGTCAAGATCGCCGGCAGGATCACCTTCATCCTGGACATGGAGAAGATCTGCATGGACCTGAACCCCGGCAGCGGACCGGACATGGAGGCCACGGACACGGTCCGCGAGGCCATCGCCCACAAGACCTACCGGGTGCTCCTGGCCGACGATTCCACCATGGCGCGCAAGATGATCGCCAACATCCTGACCACGGCCGGGTTCAAGGTCCACACCGAGGAAAACGGCGAGCTGGCCCTGCAATACCTGCTCAAGGTCAAGGCCCTGGCCGAGTCCGAGGGCCATCCCCTGGAAAAATACGTCAACCTGGTGGTCACGGACATCGAGATGCCCTCCATGGACGGCCACACCCTGACCCGGCGCATCAAGGACGACAACGACCTGCGCCATCTGCCGGTCATCCTGTGCTCCTCCATCATCACCGAAACCCTGCACCACAAAGGCATCGCCGTGGGTGCCGACGACCAGATCTCCAAGGCCGAACTGGGCGAGCTCGCACCCAAGGCGCTCAAACTGCTCGAAGAACAGGCCGGCTAAGCACGAAACGCCAAAGGCAAAGAACACCATGAAACCAGCAGTTGCCAAGAAGTTCTTCGCCTATCTGGCCAAGCACTATCCGGTGATGTGCGCCTCCGGCGCCTTCCCGCTCATGCCCCCCGTGACCGACGCCTCCAAATGGCTGGACCGGCTGGACGACCTGTCCGGCCGGGGCATCGCCCGGCACGTGGACGCCCTGCAGACCTTCCGGAATACGTTCCTGGCCGAGGCGGAAAAGGCCTCGGACCCGGCGGAGAGGGCCCGCGCCCTCGCCCTGGCCATGAACGCGGGCGGGGCCATCGCCGAACTGGACGGCATCCGCGCCTGGGAGCACGCCCCGGAGCTCTACCTGCAGGTGGCCTTCACCGGCCTGGAGCAGGCCGCCGACCTGCCCGCCAAGAACGACCGGGCGCGGCAGAAGCGGTTCATCAGCCGCCTCAAGGCCATCCCCGCCCTGCTGACACACGCCACCGAGAACATCGAGGCCGCCAGCACGACCAGCCGGGCCACTTCCCAGACCATGATCCGGGACTGCGCCCGCTACCTGACCGAACTGGGCGGCCAGGAGCTGGGCCGGACAGGCAAGGCTCCCCGCTTCCTGGCGGACGCCCTGGCGGCCCTGCGCGAGTACGACCGCTTCGTCACCTCCCGGCCGGAGATTCCCGACCCGGACGGGCCCTCCTTCCGCTACACCGCCGAGCACGTGCTGGGCACGGACCGCTCCATCGCCGAGCTGCGCGACCTGGCCGAGGCCGAGTTCGAGGCCCGGCTGACCTCGCTGCACCGGCTTGAGACCGAGATCGGCGGCGGCTCCTGGCGCGAGCTGTACGAGGGATACGAGGGACCGCCCACCGATGGCCTGGCCCCCCTGGACCTGATCATCCGCGAGATACACCGGCTGCGCGCCTTCGTGCAGGAGGGGCCGCTGGCGGGCGTGTTCGCCGACTCCGGCCTGCGCATCGACCCCCAGCCCCGGCACATGGCCTCCTCCCTGCGCCCCATCCACCACGACCCCGTGCTCGGGGCCTGGGAGAACGAGCCGTCCCGCTGCTACGTCAACCCGCAGATATTTTCCGGCAACCGGTTCCGCGACACCCCGGCCCACCTGGCCCGCATGCGCCGCGAATTTCCTTTCCTGGCCGCAGCCCAGACCTACCCGGGCCGCCACCTGCTCGACTCCCAGCGCCGCGCCCTGGCCGACCCGTGCCTGTGCCAGGTGACCAACCCCGTGTTCATGGCGGGCTGGCTGGCCTTTTCCGAGCACCTGCTGGACGAGTTGGGCTACCTGGAGACCGACCTGGACCGGCTGGTTTACCACGCGCGCGGCCTCCGGCGGGCGGCCCTGGCGCGCATCGACACCGAGCTGGCCGTGGGCGGCCTGGACCAGGACCACTGCCTGGACATCCTGGACCGCGCCGGGTTCACCCGCGAGGAGGGACTGGCCGAGGTGCGGCAGATCCGCACGGCCCCCGGCCACCGGACCATGCCCGTGCTTGGCCTGCACGAACTGACCGAACTGCGCCGCCAGTGGCGGCTGGACCTGCCGCTCTTCTGCAGGGCCCTGTTCGCCGAGGGACAGTTGCCCCTGTCCACCATCGCCCAGCGCCCGGTGCGCTGAGTATCCGAAGAAAAAGCGGGAATCAGAGGCTGGACAGGTTGCCCAGGGCCGACAGGTGCGTGGCCTTGGTCACCTTGACCTGCTCGGAGAGCATTTCGATGTTCTCGATATTGTTCAGGAAGAAGTCCGTCAGCTCACCGTCCAGCTTGCCCTCCTCCACCTCCTGGCGGAGAATCTTCATGGCTTCGCTGCGGGTGTAGGCGGGTTTGTAATGGCGCTCCTGGGTGACGGCGTCGTAGATGTCCACGATGGCCATCAACCGGCTCTGGGTCAAGATTTCCTCGCCCTTGAGCCCGTCGGGATAGCCCGAGCCGTCCATGCGCTCATGGTGCTGTCGGATGATGGCCAGCAGGTTGCCGTAGCCGTCCTGCATGGGGATATGCTGGAGGATGCGCTCGCTCTCGGCCGGATGGCGCTGGATCTCGCGGCGCTCGTCGCGGGTCAGGTTGCCGTAGGACAGCAGCAGGTTTTCCAACTCGTCGTCGTAGAGGTAGCGCAGGCTGGTACCGTTGCGGCGCATGACCTTGGCGCCCAGCTCGCGGACGAACTCCAGGGCGTTGGCGTCCGGGACCATGGCCTTGTTCACGTCGCACAGCCGCTCAAACGCCCGGCCCCAGTCGAAATCGTCGAACTGGCCCAGCAGCTGGAACCGCGCCCGGACTACGTCCATGCGCCGCTCGGGCAACCGAGTGCGCTTGGTCAGGACGTCCTCCTTGATGCCGATCTTGCCCACGTCGTGCAGGATGCCCGCGTAGTAGATCTCGCGTAGCTCGTCGTCGCTGAAGACCCGCCCCTGGTAGCCCCCGGACTCGTTCAGGGCGTGCCCGAAGGCCACGGCCAGATGGGCCACTCGCTCGGAGTGGCCCGCCGTGTAAGGGTCCCGCGAGTCGATGGCCTCGGCCAGGGCCTGCATGATGGCGTTCATCAGCTTCTGGATGCCCTCGAAGTTGAAGGCGTTGGAGACCGAGATGCCCGCCACCGAGGCCAGGGTGGACAGGCTGCGCCGGTGGGCGGCCTCGAACACCCCGGTATTCCTGGAGGCCAGGATGAGTACGCCCTCGCACCGGTTGGGCGAGTTGATGGGGATGAGGATCATGGACCCGATGCCGGGCAGCTCGTTGTCCCAGCGGGCCTCCTTCTCCAGGTCGTTGACGATCTCGCCCCGGCCCGAACCGGCCACCTCCTGGAACAGGGCGCTGTCCACCATGGGCTGCAGGTAGGTGCCGAAGGGAAAGCCGAACTGCACGGCCAGGCGGAATATCTTGCGGGCGGGCTCCAGCAGGAAGATCATGCCCAGTTCGCCGGGATAATTCTCCAGCCGGCACTCGTCGATGAGCGCGTTGACCACGTCGCGCATGCGCAGGGAGGTGTTGATGTTCGGCACCGAACGGTGGAACAGGGCCAGCTCGCGATACTTGGCCAGGGCCTCCTCGGCAATGGACCGCCGGGCGCACTCCATGTCCACGAGTTCCTGTATGGAGTAAGCGATGAAATTCAGGAGATTGGCACACTTCTCCAGGTCGCCGGACCCGTCCACGAGCATGAACAGCCGCCCGGAGTGGACCTCGTCGAACCGGATGGGGGCGCCGAGCACCCCGGGCTCGCCCTCGCCGAAGGCGGCCGCCGGGGCCGGGCCCTCCACGATGGCGATCTCGCCCTCGAAGCTTATGGCCAGTGAGCACCGGCCGCCCGCCAACTCGGCAGCCTTGCGAAGAAGGTTGCGCAATACCCCGGGACGTATGTATTTTTTCAAAGGTGTCATGCCGAAGGGATCGGTCCGGGGGCAGCCCCGATTACAACTCGAGCAGCTCCTTGGAGACGCGCAGGATCTCGTCCGGGTCGAAGGGCTTGGTCATGTACATCATGGCTCCCAGTTCCAGCCCCTGCTTGCGGTCCACTTCCTGTCCCTTGGCGGTGAGCAGGATGATCTTCACGTCCTTGAGGGACGGGTCGTCCTTGATGATCCGACAGACCTCGTAGCCGTTCATCTTGGGCATCATGATGTCGAGGAAGACCAGGTCCGGGCGCTTGCTCCGGATGAACTCCAGCCCCTCCTCGCCGTCCGAGGCCGTGTACAGGTCCACCTCAAACTCGTCCTCGAGCTCCTCGAGCGTCTGCTCGAGCAGCATTTTGATGTGGACCTCGTCATCAACTATGAGGATCTTCTTGGCCATCACTCATCTCCTTGAAACAAACCGGTTGAAATGAAATTCAATCTCTGCCCCCAATGGCACGACCATGCCACAAGAGTGCGGGGTATCGCAATTGGAATAACGCCGACGGTCCTCATCCCCCGCAGGCGAAGGGCGGCAGGATGATGACCGACACCCCGTCGAGCCTCGTCAGCCGGGCCAATTCCAGGTCGCCCACCACCTCCGAGGAGATGAACACCGTGCCCCGGAATCCGTGCTCCACCAGGGGCCAGAACTCCTCGGCCGTGGCGAAGGTCACCTCGCCCGAGCACAGGACCCGCAGCCCGTTCAGGTTGCACTCCCGCCCGCCGAGCACGATGCAGGCGTCGCCGTAGGCCTTGCCGCGAAGCAGCGCCTCGGCGGCCTCGATCACGGTGGCGTCGTCCACGGGCTTGACCAGGGCCATGTCTCCGGCCGCTCCCTCGGCTCCGCTCAGGGCGGTGATGACCAGGATGGGGATGTCCCGGGTCTCGGACATGGCCCGCAGCCGGGCGATGACCTCGTGGCCGTCCATGCCCGGCATCATGATGTCCATGGTGATCAGGTCGGGCAGCACGGACCTGGCCGTGGCCACGGCGTCCGGGCCGTTGACCGCCTCGCGCACGGTGAACCCCCGCTCCTCGAAGACCTGGCTGAGATATTTGATGAGCGAGGGGTCGTCGTCCACCACCAGGACCAGGGGCGAGGTCCGCACCCGCAGGCCCGGCACGCCGGACGGCTGGGCCGCGTCCGCCTCGCGGCAGGGCCCGGGCGCACCCTCGAGGGCGGCCAGGGGCTCCACCCCGGCCAGGGGGATGGTGAAGGAAAAGACGCTGCCCTTGCCGGGCTCGCTTTCGACCCAGATGGACCCGCCGTGGCGCTCCACGATCTGGCGGCAGATGGGCAGCCCCAGGCCGGACCCCTCGGGCTTGCCGGTCAGGGTGTCGCCCACCTGCTTGAACTTGTCGAAGACCATGCGCATATCGGCCATGTCGATGCCCGCGCCGTTGTCCTCCACCGAGACCCGCACGTATTCCCCCTCGCGCATGGCCGTGCAGCGGATGGGCCCCTTTTCGGTGAACTTGATGGCGTTGGACAGCAGGTTGACCACCACCTGGACCAGCCGGTCGCGGTCGCCGCGCACCAGGGGCAGGTCCTCCCCGGCGTCGACCTCGACCTTGAGCCCCTTGGCCTCCCACAGGCCGCGCGTGGCCTCCACCGACTGGTGCAGGACTCCGGCCACGGACACGTTCTCGTCCCGCCACTGGATCTCCCCGGCCTCCATGCGGGCGATGTCCAGGACGTCGTTGATCAGCTCGGTCAGCCGCTCGGCCTCGGCCACGATGATGTCCATGTTGCCGCGCACCTGGCTGATGGGCTTCTCCACGCTCTTCTCCCCGGCGAGCAGGGGGAACACGGCCCGGTCCAGCTTCTTGCGGATGATCTTGGAGAATCCGAGGACCGAGGTCATGGGCGTGCGCAGTTCGTGGGAGACCGTGGCGATGAAATCCGTCTTGAGCTGGTCGAGCTCCTTCTCGCGGGTGATGTCGCGGATGAGCAGCACCCCGCCCAGGCACGGGCGGTCCGGCCCCTCCGCGAAGATGGACGAGCCCACGGCCTTGCCGGTCCGGCCGCGCGCCAGGGGAATCTCGGCGGACAGCACCTCGGTGGTGCACCGCCGGATCCGGTCGGCCATGGCCGTGACCTCTTCGGGGAAGAACCGGGACGGGGACCGCCCCTTGCACGGGGCGTCGTCCAGGTCGAAGTATTCGCGCATGGCCGGGTTGATGACCGAGACGGCCCCGGTCACGTCCACCACCAGCAGGCCGTCGGCCAGGTTGTCGATGATCGCCGACAGGTAGGCCATGTGGTCGCGCAGGTCGGCGGTGGCCTTGTCCACTTCGCTCTCCATCTCGGAGAAGAGCAGAGCCAGCTCCTGGCCCATGGACATCATGGCCCGCCCGAGCACCTCCAGTTCGTCGTGGGTGCGGATGTCGATGCTGGCCGAAAAGTCGTGGGCCGCCAGCTTGCGGGCGTAGTCGGTCAGTTGCCCCAGGGGCCGAGAGACGCGCCGCATCATCAGGTAGAGAATGCCCACGCATCCCCAGAAGACGAGGAAGAGCAGAATCTGCATCTTGAGGACCACGTCCCAGAAGTAGGACAGGATCAACTCCTTGCCCATGCCCACGTGCACGTGCCCGGCCAGCCCGGCCAGGATCGGGGCGCAGATGTCGATAACCCGCCCGAAGGGAGGGAGCACCAGGTAGGCGAGGGTCGTCTCGTGCTTCAGGCCCCGGACCTCGCGCAGCATGGGCGGGAACTCGGGCACGAAGGTGTGCGAGACAACCAGCCCGTCGGCGTCGACCACGAAGACGTAGGCCACGCCCTCGATCTCCAGGTACTGGTCGATCATGGACTGAACCGTGGCCGCGTCGCGGTTGAGCAGGATATCCTGGCTGGCCCCGGCGATGGACTGGGCGATGGCCGTGCCCTTGCTGACGTATTCGCGTGTCATCATCCCGTACAGGGTCCAGGCGGTCATGGCCGAGGTCAGGCTCGCGATGACCCCGAACAGACAAAAAGCGATCAGGCCGGTCTTCTTGAACAGGGACATGCCCCTTATCGTTGCCATGCCCGCCACCGCCTTTCGTCCATGGGCACGAACTTGCCGTCCCGGACAACGGTGAAATAGACGCGCTCCAGCCCCTGGTGCCGGTCCGGGCCGAAGCGCAGGGGCGCGTCGATGCCGATGTCGACATCGGCCAGGGATTCGGCCGCCGCCCGCAACCCTTGCGCGGGATGGGCGTCATAGGTCTCCAGGATGCGGGCCATGGCCTTGGCGTTGAGGAACCCCTCGAAACTGGTGAAGCTGTAGCGCAGGGGCACGTAGCCCCGGGAGGACAGGGCCGGAGCGTCCGGCGCGTAGCGGTCCATGAGCTCGCGATACTCCCGCACCGCGGGCAGGCTCAGGTCCTCGTAGCTCGGGACCACCTGGGAGTTGACCAGGTTCGAGGTGTAGTCGCGCCCCCGTTCGCGTCCGGCCTCCTGCAACAGGGAGAGCATCTTCTCGCTGCCCACGAAGGAGACGTTGGCGATGGGCACGGTCAGCCCCATGTCCCGGGCGTCTCGGATCAGGGCCGCGCAGGCCGCGTACGAGCCGATGGACAGGACCGCGTCCGGATTGGCGCGCATGAGAATGTCCACCTGCCGCTTCATGGACTCCTCGAAGCGCGCCCCTCGCCGGTAGGTGGCCTCGCCCACCGGCACGTACCCGTGCGACCTGAGCGCCCGTTGCGCCCCGTCCCAGCCGCTGCGCCCGAAGGCGTCGGCCTGGTAGAAGACCGCCAGCCGATTGCGGTTCAGGGCCAGGAAGCGGTCCACCAGCCCGGCCAGCTCCCGGCGGTAGGAGGCGCGCAGGTTGAACACGTAGTCGGCATAGGGCGGCTCGCGTTGGGGTTCGGCCCCGGAAAAGGGGAAGAAGAGGAGCTTACGCCGCCCCCCGTACCCCTTGAGCAGGGGCAGGATGCGGGTCACCGTGGGCGTGCCCACGTAGTTGAACAGGCACAGGGGCTCGTCGCCCTGCAGGAATTGTATGGTGTTGTCGATGGCCGGTCCGGGCTGGTAGCCGTCGTCCAGGATGCGGATGGCGACCGGCTTGCCGTGGATGCCGCCGTGCGCGTTGAGAAAAGCGAAGTAGGCCATGGACCCGCGATAGAGCTCCACCCCCAGGCCGTCGCTGGAGCCGGTGAAGGCGGCGGACATGCCGAGCGCGTAACCGGCCGGCTCCCGGGCCAGGACCCGTGACCCCGGCCAGGCGAGGCACGCCAAACACAGGGCGAGCAGGATGGACCGCCGATGCGCCCCGCCGGATATCATGCCGCGCCCCACCGTTTCGCCATGTTCCCCCACTTTTCGCCTATATTTTGAGACGACTATAGCATATCCATTACATGTTGAAAAGATTGTTCTAATCACTTTCCCTATGAAAATGGGCCCGACCCATCGAAATCTTCAAGTCCCCCCTTCCGGGTCGGCCGCGCCCTTGCCAAGGCACGGCAGGTACAGTAACTCAAAGCATGCGTGCAGGACGCCGGCGCAACGGGCTTCCCGCGCCGCCCTGCCGCCCTTCATCAAAACCATCCATCAGGAGTACACGACCGCCATGTGTGGTATCGCCAGTTTCTTGAGTAATAAAAAATGGCTGGAAACGCCGGACACCGGCTGGCTCTCCACCCTCGACACCGACTTCTCCGCCGTACGCGAAACCCCGGACCTCCTCGCGGCGAACAAGCCGCTTGAGGAGCTGGCCGGGCGGTTTTATGAGCTCATGTCCTTCGGGCTGCATATGCGGCTGGTGGGGGATGCGGAGGCGCTGCGGGCACTTACGGGCATCCGGGACACCATCCGGGCGCTG